>DQEK01000414.1 GCA_003533545.1 Acidobacteriota bacterium
CCGACAGTCACTCCGCAATGTGTTCGTATGTCCTGCCGTCCTCGACCAGATAGGAATCTCCATCCGAGTCGGCCGTAGATACTTCCATGAGGATGCTGTCTTCGAGCCCGATGCGCATGTGCATAAGGCCCGGCGGAATATCGAATCGGTGTCCTTCATCTAGCACTAGGCTCTTGTTTTCGCCGCGCCCGATGCGGAGTCCAACCTTGACCCGTCCCGAGTGGACATAGTAGCTCTCGGCCTTCGCGACGTGGAACTCGAGACTGCTCTGTCCGGCGCTCCGCAGTTCGATTCGTTTGCCCGCAAACTCGCGGCTGACGACGGAGTCGATCCGGCCCCAGTACTTCTCGCGCCCATCGAACGTCCTGCCGGGCCCGGCATCGACCGAAGTAGACAGCGCTTCCTGTGCCGCCGCGTCTGCCTCCTCCGAGGTTTCCACCCGCAGCGGCTCCGAAAGCTGCCCACTAGTGAACATATAGATTGTGGCTCCGTGACGGGAGCACAGGCCGTGTACCATCCCAGGCGGCGCGTCAAAGACGCCACCTGAGGGGATCCGGACCGCAGTGGGAGCGCCAGCCGAATCTCGAGCCCGGACCAAGGCCTCCCCCTCTTCCACATAGTAGACGGCCTCGCTTCGCATCCAAAAATGCAGAGGTTGGGCACCAGTCGGCCGAAGGCGCACTCGGTACATGCCATAAGATGGCTGGGCAGCGCACTCAGTCACGTCGCCCCAGTCACGCTCCTCAACGACAGGGCGGACGACCGTGGCGACTTGCTCAAAGGTGAGTCCGAAGGTTGGCTCGGCCACTCAGCCCCCCGGCGAAGTGATGAACTCGGCGCGCCGCGGAGGATCCGTCCCATGGATGCACGTCGAGAGTCCGGCCCAGCGGTTCGCCATGGCCAAAGCAGTTTCTGGGTCGTCCGTACCGGCAAGACACAAAGCGGCGAGAAAGGCGTCGCCGGCGCCGCACGTGTCGACGGCAGTCACTTTCGCCGCCTCCGACTGCCATCGGCGTCCGCCGAATAACGCCACGGCACCTGCAGCACCACGCTTGATGACGACGCCTTCAGCCTGAAGAATCGTGGCGAGGTTCTCGAGCTTCGCCATACTCCCCTCATCGACCTCAGCATCCGGAAGGATAGCGTGCGCCTCCTTCTCATTCAGCACAAAAACGTTGGCACCAGAATATTCCTCGTGGTTCGCGGCTGACTGTGACTGCTGTGAATCCACATAGAGCGTCTTACCCTTCGCTGCGCAAAGATCCACGATGCCCCGTGCCAGCGTCGGGGTGAGAAAGCCGTGCCGATAATCAGACACGACTACTACGTCGCACCGCTCGATCCGCTCGGTAAACACTTCGAGGGCACGCTCGGTGAGTTCGGGTGAAAGATCGCGATTGTCCAGTGTATTGAATTGGAGGAGCTTGTAGCCGTCCACCCAGAACCGCTTCTTCACGGTCGTGCGGCGGTCAGCATCCTCGATCAGCAAGGCCCTATAACCGGGGTGCTGGAATGTGCGAACCAACCGCGAAGCCTCGTCGTCGCCGACTAGTGTGACGAAATCGAGTCTAGCACCTAGCTCGAGCACGTTTCGGGCGACGAGGAAGCCACCGCCGAGAAACCACTTCGTGTCGCCTTCGCGGGCGACGATGGTGGGCGTCTCAGCCGATTTTCCGAGGGCCGTACCGTACACATAGACGTCCACGATGACGTCGCCTATGAGGAGGACCCGTTGCTCTGAAAAGGCATCGACAAGTTGTCGCCAATCGACGGCGTCGCTCTCACTGGCGTTCACTTCTTGACCTGCCCATACTGCTCCAGGTAGCGCTTGTGAGCACGCTCGATCTCGGCAGGCGGAATCTCCTGGGGCTCACCCAGTTGACGCGCCAGGAACACCGTCCTGGCGGCATCCTCGGTCATCACAGCCGCCTTCACGGCGGCCACAGCTGTGGCGCCAATGGCGAACACTCCGTGATTCTTCAACAGCACAGCCGGGCTTTCGCCGATCGATCGCTCAACCTCAGCCCCGATCTCCTCGCCCCCGATCGACGCATAACCGCCGCAGGGGATCGGTCCGCCGAACTCATCGGCTATAGCCGTGAGGACACACGGAATCTCATGACCGACAGCGGCAAAGGCGGTCGCGTAGGGGGAATGAGTGTGCACGATGCCGCCCACGTCCGGCCTCACACGATAGATGTAGAGGTGGGATGCGGAATCGACCGACGGCAGGAAGTCGCCTTCGACCGTCTCTCCCTCCAAGTTCATCACCACCATGTGCTCGGGAGTGAGTTCGTCATATCGCACACCACTCGGCTTGATGACAACGAGGCCGGTCGAGGGGTCGCGAGCGCTCACATTTCCACTGGTCCATGTGACGAGGCCGTTCCGCGGCAACTCGCCATGAAGGCGCCAAACCTCCTCTCGCAATGACGCGAGCATCGTGATCAGCCCTCCCGGATGTGATGAACCGTGTTCGACGACGAGTAACCAGCCACGATGGGAAACACCTTCACCCCGATGTGCTGGGGCACCTTGTCACGCGCGCGAACCTCATCGGCCGTCCACTCGCCCCCCTTCACCACGATTTGAGGCTGGAGCTCAGCGACCAGGCCAGTCGGACTCACGTCGTCGAAAATGACCACCTCGTCCACGTACTGAATCGCCTGCAAGACGGCCTTCCGGTCGATCTCACTGTTGATGGGTCGCTCCGCGCCTTTCAACTCTCTGACGGCCCGGTCGGAGTTGATCGCAACCACTAGCCGACCACCCAGCGACTTGGCGAAGGAAAGGAGTTCAACGTGACCCTTATGTAGGATATCGAAGACCCCGTTGGCGAGCACGATGGTCTCCTCTTTATGTGGGACGATCTTTTCGATGCGCCTGACGTGGCGGTATTCGCCGAACTTCTCGGCGAACCACGCCTCCATGATTTCGAGGTTCGCATCGTCATCGTTGATCCAAGAGCCCAGGCAGAGCACGTCTGCGTCGTTGTGCTCGCGAGACTTTCTGGAGCTCTCCATGTTGTGTACGAGTGCCGCACGCACCCCGTCGAGTTTGTTCGCGACGATGCTCATGCCGACGCCGGTACCGCAAATCAGGATGCCCCTGTCCCCATCTCCTTCTTGGATCATAGTACCCAGTTGTCGGGCATAGTCTACGTAGTCGACGCTCGGGCTGGCCTGAAAGGGGCCGAGATCGACGCAGCGATATCCGAGCTCTTTGACTCGCTCTTTGATCTTCGCCTTGAGGGCAACGCCGTTATGATCGGCGCCGATAATCACGATCTCTCCATCGTTGGAATTGCGCATGTCGGTTAGCGGTCCAAGTGGATAAAGTGGTGGAGTTCAACTTTCCGCAGCGGCTCGTCCGCACACCGCAACGATGCGGTGTGGTGCCAAGCCGGGGTCAAGCTCGCTCCAAATGCACATCAAGCCCGCTTACGACGTTGCAGAATACGCTTGCGAGTGCCAAGAAGAGCTTCTTTCCTACCGGGTTGAAGATGAGGAAGTCC
>DQEK01000213.1 GCA_003533545.1 Acidobacteriota bacterium
AGTCGCGAGACAGTACGCCCACAAGATCCCATTCATCCTGAAGTTCAATCACAACGAGTTCATCTCATACCCAAACACTTTCGATCAAATCCGCTTCGCCAGCGTCGAGCAAGCATTCGACATGGGTGCAATGGGAGTCGGGGCAACTATCTACTTTGGCTCTGACGAGTCGAGACGACAGTTGGAGGAGGTATCGGAACTGTTCCAGCAAGCGCATGAGTTGGGCATGTTCACGGTCCTCTGGTGCTACCTGCGAAACTCGGGCTTCAAAACCTCCGACGCGGATTATCACGTCGCGGCCGACTTGACCGGTCAAGCCAACCACCTCGGGGTCACCATTCAAGCCGACATCATCAAGCAAAAATTACCGGAGACCAACGGTGGCTACAACGCGCTCAAGTTCGGCAAAACCCACAAGAAGGTCTATTCGGATCTGACCACCGACCATCCGATCGACCTCACCCGCTACCAAGTGGCAAACTGCTACATGGGTCGAGCCGGGTTGATCAACTCGGGGGGAGCTTCCGCCGGCGCGAGTGACCTAAAAGACGCACTGACGACCGCTGTGATCAACAAACGGGCCGGCGGCACCGGGCTCATCTCTGGCCGCAAAGCATTCCAGCGCCCGATGGCAGACGGCATTGCGCTACTGAATGCGATTCAGGACGTCTACCTCGCGAAGGAAATAACGATCGCCTAGTCCGCGTCGGGCAACCGAACCCGTGCGTCGGGAGACAGCGGCTCACGCATCTTTGCCCAAAGATCGAGACGAATAGACAGAAGAAAATATTTTCTCCGTAACTCCCAAACACGGTTGGAGTAGCCCTTTTTTGGAATCTCTTGGACTCGTAAACGCGCGCGAAGACGGCGCAATTCGTGCCGATAGAGGTCATTAACGAACTCTTTAGCCAGCGCCGGGGACGTCGTGGCACGGGGACGTAAACCGAACCGGCCAAGCTCTTCGTAGACCTTGGGGTTGTAGATATACTCCATGCTTGGCAGTCCTTTTCACGAGGGCAGTGGTTTATTGTAGCGGCTCGGTTGAGCGGCTCGCGCAAGGTGCTACCCTACCCGGTGTGGTAGCGGGTTACCGTACTCGTGTCTTCGTGCCGCCCCGACCCGTACCCGGTGTTCTCACTCTACTCGTTTCTCTTTTCGCACTCTTTGCTGCCGCGCGCCCTGCGCTCTCGGGCAATGAGGACCTTCAACTGCCAGAGGCACGGTACCCGGCAGCTGTACGCCTGTATCGATCCGATGCTCCGGTAGCCGCCCTCGCCCAGCTGAATCGGGCGGTTGGCGACACGACGTCTCTCCCGACAGAAGCACTCGTTCTTCGTGCCACGTTGCTCGGCGCCGCGGGACGGGGGCGGGAAGCCGAGACAGTCTGGCGGCGTGTGTTCGACCGCGCAGTCTGGATGCGGACATTCTCGAGACGAGCGCTCGTCACGAGCATGGCCGAACGGGGAGAACCGGCTCTCGCTGAGCCAATTTTAGACGAACTGATCGACTCCGACGCGACCCGGCATCTGGACCTCCTCCTGCTCGTGGCGAATGCATACCTCGAACGCCGGGAATTCGGTCAAGCTATTACGCTGTATCGTCAGGCACTTCGGCAACAAGGCCGTAACTCGGGTGCCGACCAAGCGCGTCTCGGGCTGGCCGTAGCCCAGGAAGAAGCGGGAGACGCTGTGGCTGCCGTCGCCACTTTGCGCGACGCCCAACTCGAGCACCGTACAGGTAACGGATACGCGACGGCACTGGCTCGAGAACAGCAGTTAAACGCACGCCTTGGACGCGACCGTGCACCGTTCGCGCCGGCGCAGTACCGTACACTGAGTCGACGCCTACGGAATTATTCCAGGTATTCTGAGGCCGCAGCGGTACTCGAGGAATGGCGTGGCGTTCAACCTGACGCTGAGGAGCGGATTGATTTCGAGTTAATCGGCGTACTGTATGACAGCCGCGCGAACGACGAGGCGATCGCCCTCATCGACCGATTTACCACGCGTCACGCTTCAAGCGCCCTCTTAGCCGACGTAAGACTGACCCGTTTTCGTTTAGCGGTACGAACAGGTGACACGGCAAGAGCCCGCACGCTCGGGCTTGAGCTGTTTAACGGAGAAGTGCGAGACGCCACCCCCTCACAACGACTTAGCGCCGGCGAACTCCTCGCGGCGTACCTAGTGGCCGTGGGAGACCTTGAGGGTGGTCTCGACCTCTATCGACAATTGTTCCAGCGGGCTACCGGACCAGACATGCAGCGGATGATGCTCTGGAAGGCCGGGGTGGCGGCGCTCAGAGCAGGACAGCACGAACGGGCGTTAACCAATCTGCGCGCGCTGAACGACCGACGCCCGACCGGTGATTTACGGCCAGCCGGACTGTACTGGCAGGCCGTTGCCGAAATTCAGGTCGGCCAAATCGACCAAGCCGCCCGGAAGCTCCGAGCCCTCGTGCAGACACAGCCATACCACTACTACGGTTTGCAGGCGCGAGGACGTCTCGTGGAACTTCATGGCGAGGAGGCAGTTCCGACTCCTCCCACTCGAGAGTTCCCCGCACTGTCGGTCGGTTCGGTTGCGGAACAGCGGGCCGAGTTCAGCATCGCAATGGTGTTAGCTCGAGCCGGACTCCCCGAAGACGCGGCCTGGTATCTGCGCCGGCTACTTGACCAGCGGCGGAGCGACCGAGGACTCGCCCTGCTCGCCGCCCGTGCGTCGGCCGCCGCAGGAGACCACGCGGCCGTCTCTAGGATCATGGTCAACCACTTCGCCGCATTTTTACAGAGACCCGCCGAAAAAATCCCGGCGGACTTCTACGCACTGGTTTATCCGCGCCCGTTTCTCGAGGCGATCACGCGAGCGGCCCGTGCCCAAAACATCGATTCTGCGTTCATGTACTCGTTGATGCGTCAGGAATCTCGCTTCGACCCAGCAGCGAGGTCCTTGGTCGGAGCCCTCGGACTGTTTCAGATCATGCCGTACACGGCCCTCGAGCTCGGTCCACGTTCCGGAATTCGAGAGTCTGCACCAGATTTCCGGGACGAAGACTTCGTGCTGCAGCCACCGATCAATGCCGCCATTGCCGCCACACTAGCTGGGGACCTGTTTACCCTATTTGGTGGAGCGCTCGCGCCAGTCATCGCGTCTTACAACGCTGGCGAGGCGAGAGTTGCCATCTGGTGGAAGTCGGCGCGCAATCTTTCAGAAGACTTCTTTGTCGACACGATCCCGTACAGCGAGACCCGCCGGTTCGCCCGCGAAGTGCTCGCCAACGTTGCTGCATATCAGAGGGTCTACCACGAACCAGACACCGCTCGCTAACCGCAAGCAACGCGTAGAGACTCTTGCAGGGGAATCAGAATCCCACAGCCGCGCTGGTGCGACGCCGGTCCTCCGCTCCCTCCAACATGTCGTCGGCCGCGTTGTAGTAGATGGCCGCTACCGCCCCCTGGATGCGCGTCTCCACCATCCGATGACCTTTTTCAGAAAGCAGCATCAGGGTGTCTGGGGATAGCCCCCAACGTTCGTAACGGGTCTCGTCCGGCAACCACTGATGATGCAATCGAGGGGCGTCAATCGCTTCTTGGATGTTCATGCCAAAATCAACCACGTTAAGGATCGTCATCAGCACGGTGTTGATGATAGTCCGTCCCCCGGGACTTCCGGTCGCCATCAGGAAGCGCCCGTCCTGGGCCAGGATCGTCGGAGTCATACTAGATAGCATTCGCTTTCCTGGCTCGACAAGGTTGGGTCCGGTCCCGATCAATCCAGACACGGTTGTCCTACCTGGCACCGGATTAAAGTCGCCCATTTCGTTGTTCAGCAAGAACCCGGCACCGGGTACAGTGATCTTCGACCCGTATCCCTGCTCCAAGGTATAGGTAAGCGCCACCGCATTGCGGGCTCGGTCCACGACCGACAGATGCGTCGTCTCGTCACCTTCGACCGACCAAGTGAAACTGTCCGGAGATGACGCCGAGGCCTCATTGAGGTCAATCGTCCGCCTGAGCTCGGCCGCGTACTCCTTCGAAACCAGCCGGTCGAGCGGCATGCCTTGATTGAACGCTGGGTCGCCAAGATGGAGGGCCCTGTCGGCGTAGGCTCTCCGCATTGCCTCAATGATGACGTGGGTGGTAGTAGCCGAGCCGCTGCCTGACCCCACGAGGTCGTAGCCCTCCAGGATATTCAACATTTGGACAACCGTCGCGCCCCCTGAACTGGCGGGCGGCATCGAAATGACGTCGACCCCGCGATAAGTCCCCATCAAGGGAGCACGTCGAACCGCGCGGTACCCGGCCAGGTCACCCTTGGTCATAATCCCGCCGTGGGCCGCCATCTCGCGTGCTACGAGTTCGGCAGTCTCGCCTGCGTAGAAGCCGAGTGGCCCCTGCGCACCAATACGGGACAGCGTCAACGCCAGGTCACCCTGGCGGAGGATCTCCCCCACCCGATACGGCACACCACCGTTGGAAAACTGGGCGACCGACGCTGGGTAGTCGGCCATCCGAGGAAGTACACCGGCCAAAGAACTAGCGAGTGCCTGCGAAACAACAAACCCATCTCGCGCCAGCCTGATCGCCGGCGCGACCAGACGATCCCAGGGCAGCGACCCGTGCTCGACCCAGGCCAGGTGCAAGCCCGCCACGGTCCCTGGCACACCGACCGCCAGGTGCCCGTTGTGGTGCAGCACGCGGTCGTACTCGTCCCCTCGCATAAACATCGTCGCGAACGCCGCCGCCGGTGCCATTTCCCGAAAATCGTAGGTTACGGGTTCCCCCTCGGACGGCCGGTAGACTAGGAACCCACCCCCACCGATGTTGCCAGCGGTGGGATAGGTCACCGCCAGGGCAAATGCGACCGCCACCGCGGCATCGATGGCGTTACCGCCATCCCTGAGAACCCGTTCGCCGACCTGGGAGGCGAGACTGTCCTGGGAAACAACCATCGCGTGACGAGCACGAACCGGCTGGGTGCTGGCAGTAAGTGGGACCGGTGAAGGTCCAACGAGCAAAACGACCACGATGGCTGCGGCGACGCGAGTCACGCTGCTCCGGCTCAGGAGTGCCATGCACCAATGATCGCAGCGCAATCCCGCAGGGGCAACCCCACCGTGGTTCTGCCGAAGGCGAGTGTTACACTTTTTCGACATATTCCCAGGAGTCCTTCGTATGCATGAACGCGTCATTCGCGCCGCTCTTCTCGTCACGACAGCCACCGCCGCGCTAGGCCCCCCGCTGGTACAGGCTCAAGGCGATGGTCTCGTGCCGACCGACTTCTATCACGAAGTTGGCGTAGGTGAGGTGGCCATTTCTCCCGACGGAGCCCTGGTCGCGTTCACCGTCACCACGATCAACGAAGACCTGAACCAAAGGCACCGCGAGGTCTGGTTGCAGGAATTGCGTGGCGGCCGCCCGTCAGGCGAGCCGTTCCGGTTCACTGACCCGACGCGCGAGGCGAGCGCACCCCGCTGGTCGCCGGACAGCCACATTCTGAGCTTCGAGTCTCAGCGTGGTGAGGACAAAGACGCCCACTCGACCTGGTTTGCTCGAGTCGCGTTCCCGGGTGGAGAGGCATATCAGATCGAAGGCGTCGAAGCCGCCCCGATCTGGTCACCCGACGGGACCTGGATTGCGTACGTTGCGCGACCGCCGACCACCGCAAGCGACGCGGAAACGATCAACCGCGATGGTTGGATTGCCCCTAACGCCATTTCCGCCACGCTCAGCGCGGAGCGGTTCGACGGGCGAGTGATCACCACGATGTCTTACAAGCGAGACGGCACGGCGACGCTGCTCCCCCATCCAGCCTCGGTGCCCAAACGACAACTCTTCGTCGTCCCGGCGGGGGGCGGCGACGCGGTTCAGCGAACCGACCTGCCCTTCGATGTTAGCCGGCCAGTTTGGTCGGCCGATGGCGAGCGGCTGTACTTCACTGGAAACGAGCTGGAGGACGACGACCACAACCGTGAAGCAACGACGGACATCTATGTCGTGGGACGAGAATCCGTCGAAGCAGAAGCACTCACCGCAAACCCGGGCAACGACAGCGCTCCCGCGCTGTCACCGGACGGGACGATGCTGGCCTACCTGCATAGTCGCGGACGTGGGGAGGAAACCGACGTTCGCGTAGTCGGCTTGGCGGTCGATGGTTCGTTTCAGGGAATCCCACGCAACCTCACCGGAGATTGGGACGAGATCCCAGGCTCGCCTGCTTGGACAGCAGCCGGCGACGCCGTCCGGTTCTTGGCGGGGGTTGGGGGTAACCGTCACGTCTACGAGGTGAACGTAAACGGAGAACTGATCCGGCAAGTTACGACCGGTGATCGACACGTGGGTTCCGTATCGGTCACGAGAGACGGTCTGGTCATGGCCTACACCGTTACCGACGACATTACCCCCGCCGAGTTGTTCGTAAACCGAGGCGACGGCGGGCTGCAGCAGCGGGTGACTTCGTTCAACGACGCATGGCTGTCCCGACGCAGTCTCCAGTCTGCCGAACGCCTGACGTGGACGGTCACCGACGGAACCGAAATCGAAGGCTGGCTGGTCAAGCCGGTCGGCTACGAATCTGGCCGTCTCTATCCGATGGTGCTGAAAATCCACGGCGGCCCCTACGGCGCGTACGGCAACACGTTCTTCCGCACGTTCCACGTACTGTCGAACGCTGGTTTCTTCGTGCTATACACGAACCCCAGAGGATCAACTGGGTATGGACACGACTTCACATACGCAACGACGCCGGGTTGGGGGGAGGTCGATTCTGAGGACTACCTGGCCGGAGTCGACGCCGCGATTGAAACCTACCCTGACATCGATCCGACTCGCATCGGGGTCTCCGGCGGCAGCTATGGCGGCTTCATGACCAACTGGCTGACCGCCACCACCAACAGGTTTGCCGCGGCTGTCACCAGCCGCTCGATCGCGGACTGGGCCAGTCTCTACGGTTCGACGGACGCCCAGGCATTGCTGGACTTCGCATTTGGGGGACCACCCTGGGAACAGCGCGAACTGTACAACCGACTGTCCCCGATCACATACGTCGAAAACGTCACCGCCCCGACGTTGGTCATCCACAGTGAGAACGACTATCGCACCCCCATCGGGGACGGCGAAAAGTGGTTTATCGCACTGAGGAAGAGGGGAATCTCAACCGAACTGGTTCGTTACCCGCGATCGAGCCACGGACTCTCTCGCAGCGGCGAACCTTGGCTACTCGTCGACCGGCTGGAGCGAATACGGAGTTGGTTCGTGCACTGGCTCGTGGACCAACCCGACTGACGGCACCTGAGACGGCACGCGTGTCACCGTGTGGTAGCACGTGCCATCTCACGCATCATTTGGGCCGAGGAAATACCCGTCCAGCAGTGACCCTGGCCGGCCCCATACTCGATACGCGCTTCGATCGAAGGTCTCGCCTGCAGGAACTGGTCGAACAATTGGACCGCTTCGTTCAGGAAGTAGTCGTCCATCTCGCCGACCCAAATGTTCAGCTTGCCGCTAAGCTTGGGAGCGAGTTCCTCCCAACGAACGGCCAGCGCATGGCGCAGGTCGTAGCGCTCCCACCGACTCGCAACCGACGGGTCAACCGCTCCGGTGGATGGGTTCCAGAGCGGTACAGGACGCCCATCCGCTCCCCGCGGGCCGTAGGTCGCATTCCAAGCGCCCCACTGGCGCCCAGACATCGTCCAGCTGTCGCCCACACCCAACACGTTTTCCATCCGTAACTCATGACGCATGGTGAACCGGGTGCTGCCGTCACGGTTCCTTGCGCTTAGGCGCTCCGTTCCACGTTCATCGACGTAGGCGTTCTCGTCGTCGTATATGTCGAGGAGCTGGAAGGCCCGGAAGTCGAGGCTGTCCGGACACGAGGCCCACGCCCCGTTGAAAAAGTCCGGATAAAACACCTGCAACGCGAGCGAGACCCATCCCCCAGTGGACGAACCGTCCAGGACCCTCGCATAAGCTTCGCCGATTCCTCGGAACTCGCGCTCCACGTACGGAATCAGCTCGCGTGTCACGGCGTCTCCGTAGGGACCGTTGTTCGCCGAATTAACCTGGTACGGGTCACCGTATGGACCGGCGCCGTCCAGGTGGACCAAGAGCATGCGTGGCGCATCCTCAGCCATCCAGGCGGTCCGAAACGAGGAACCGGGAAGCATCATCGCCCGGACCGCGGTGTACCGAGCACCATAACCACCCGTGCGGATGCGGAGTGGGTAGCGGCGTTCGGAATCCTCGTTGAAACCCCGCGGTAAAATAACTCCGGCGCGGAGATAAATCGGTCGCCGGTGGAACGCTGATAACAGTTCAGACCGAATTCTAATGAACCTGAGGTGCTCATCGTCTGGTGGCAGTTGCTCCTCAGAGACGCGGTGGGTGAGCGTGACTCGAACCGGAGCGGTCA
>DQEK01000077.1:0-8344 GCA_003533545.1 Acidobacteriota bacterium
CAGGGGCCGCACCATTCCGCCCAGAAGTCCACCAGGACGGGTGTGTCCGCCTGGAGCACCGTCTGATCGAAATCGCCGTCGGTGATTTTCAATGTGTGTTCCGAAGCCATGGTTGATTCCCTTCCTCCTCCAGTGTTCGTACCCACTCCGCTGTTTGATCGAGACACGCCGCCGCCGGTGAGGGGGCCAACGGCACCCAAGACACCACCTTGGCCAGTGTACCCCGCTTTGCATTTGATATCCTGATCCTGCTTCGTTCTCGATACGAATCCGATGAGTCCCCGACACATGGGGCCGCTCGTGCCCGTTGCGCTGGTTTTGACCATGGCTTGTGACGAACCTGCGTCCGACCCGGTGCCAGCGACCCCTGCCGAGCCATTCTCCTCCCAACTCGACCGAGACGCGCACTCGTACGCGAACCCGGATGAAGTCGTCGTCCGGCACTTGGACCTCGACTGGGATATCAATTTCGACCAGCGGACCCTCAGTGGTACCGCGGTACTACTGATCGAGCGGGTTGCCGATTCAGCCGGCACGCTTCTGCTCGACACCCGTGGGCTATCGATTTCTAGTGTAGAAGTCGCTGGTGGCGCGGGAGTGTGGTTGCCGGCACCGTTCCGACTCGGCGACGAGGACCCGATTCTTGGTACGCCCCTTGAAGTGACGTTGCCTGAAGCCGTCGCCCGCGTGCGGATCGTGTATGCCACGAGTCCGGATGCGTCTGGGGTCCAGTGGCTCACGCCGGTCCAGACTGCCGGCAAGGTTCACCCGTTCATGTTCACGCAATCCCAGGCCATTCATGCCCGGAGCTGGATCCCGCTCCAGGATTCACCGGGCGTCCGGGTGACTTATCGGGCCACGGTACGCACGCCAGCTGCGCTCCGGGCGGTGATGAGCGCGACGAACGACGCCGAGACGCTGCTCGACGGTGAATTCACCTTTGAGATGCTCCAGCCGGTCCCGTCTTATCTGATTGCGCTTGCCGTCGGCGACTTGGAGTTTCGCGCGATGACGGATCGAACAGGGGTGTATGCCGAACCTACCCTCGTTGAAGCAGCGGCCGCTGAATTTGACGATACCGAGGCCATGATGGTGGTCACCGAACGGCTATACGGGCCTTACCGGTGGGACCGTTACGACCTGCTCGTGTTACCACCGAGTTTCCCTTTCGGCGGTATGGAGAACCCGCGTCTCACGTTTGCCACCCCGACAGTTATCGCTGGCGACAAGAGTTTGGTCGCGCTGGTCGCGCACGAATTGGCGCACTCGTGGTCAGGAAACTTAGTGACCAATGCTACTTGGCGTGACTTCTGGCTCAACGAAGGTTTCACGGTTTACCTGGAGCGCCGCATTGTTGAGGAAGTGTTCGGTCGCGCACGCGCGGAGATGGAAGCGGCACTTGACCGCGACGTGCTCACCGCCGAACTCGCGCGTCTCGATGGCCAGGACCAGATCCTGCATGTCGACCTAGTCGGTCGAGACCCGGATGATGGGTTCACGCAGGTGCCCTACCTGAAGGGAGAACTGTTTTTGCGCCTTCTTGAACAGTGGTTTGGCCGTGATCGCTTTGACAGCTTTCTACGTGGCTACTTCGACCACTTTGCATTTCGCAGCATCGTCACCGACGACTTCGTAGTCTATCTAAACCAGCATTTGCTTGCCGATGGGACGGATCTCGCGCAGGTCTTACAGATTGACGCTTGGCTTGAACAGCCTGGACTTCCTGACAATGCCCCCCACTCGGATTCCGATGCGCTCGCTCGCGTCGAGGCGCAGGCGGCCCGTTGGGCGAACGGCGACGCCGAGGTCGGCCGATTGGACACTGATTCGTGGGCCACGCAGGAGTGGATTTATTTCTTGAAATCTTTACCCGAGAGCCTGACGGCTGAACAGATGGTCGAGCTCGATGAGGTCTTTGGGTTTACCCGGGCCGGGAACGCAGAGGTGGTCCATCAGTGGCTACTGATTGCCATCAGAAACGGCTACGAAACGGCTTACAGTCGGCTCGAAACGTACTTGGTTACGATCGGTCGACGAAAGCTAATCAAGCCGCTCTACGACGAACTCGTGAGGACACCAGACGGGAGAGCTCGCGCCGAGGCGATTTACCAGATGGCTAGACCTGGTTACCATCCGATTGCGGCATCGTCCATCGACGAGGTGCTCGGTAGGTAGCACGGACGCAGTATCTGGCGTAACATCCGAAACCGTTGGGGTCGATTCGGTTCGCTTAGAGCGACTACCGCGTCGGAAGGGAGCGCGGCGCGTGCCGCGCGCGGATGGAATCGGGCCGTCACCGCGAGGCGCCGGCGCAATGCCTCTGCGGCGGTCCCGATCTGTCCCGGAGTATTTCGCTAGTCGGTCTGCGACGCCGACATCCAAGGAAGTTGAGAAGGGAGCCGTTGATTAACAGTCACAGGCACTCAACCAGCTTGGAAGGTCAGGACCGGTCGCGACTGCTGCGGGACGTCCCCGGGGCTGCCGCTTAGACGGCTCGGGCCTCAGCCGGTAACTTCTGTCGCCTCTTCTTCTTCCTCTTCCTCGGTGGCCTCAAACGCCGCGAGTCCTTCCTGCTGCCACTCGGTCAGTGGCTGGGGACCGGCAACGATTCCGTCAAGATCGCGGTCCACGCCAGGCGGTGGCGCCGGGGCCGCCTCGCGACGGTCCTTGGCTTCCTGACGTCTAAGGTCTTTCACCTTACGCTGTTCCTGCCGCGCCCGCTCCCGTTGTCGCTTTTGCTGTGTTGGACGTCCACGTGTCGCCAAATTGTCACCTCCCTGAGAGGGATGAGACCCGACCTGAGCAGACTAACGGGTCCGTCGAGTGTGACGCGCTGTAGGGAAAGCGGCTGAAGACCCGTCGGCTCGTGGTGGCTACGCCACCAGAAGGGCAAACTATATTCAGGCAAGGATACCAGCGCTAACCGCGAAAGGCAAAACTCCGCCGGGCTGCCGTTTTGGGTCCAGCGTCGCTCGTCGGGAGGGTTGGTTGCTGGGCGGTTCACTAGGGTCGTCCTACTCGTTTTTACTCCGCACAGATTGCCATCCCGATCACGAATTACGCTCGCGAACGGTTTCGGCGAAGCCTTTGTCGGCCTCCAATCACATGGATTCTGCGCTCATGAAACATGCGTGCATTGAGGTGCGGCTGGACAGGTTGAACAGACTCGAATCGCTGTCCGCAAGGCGTCGCCACTATAATCAGGCGGTCCGCCCGTGGGGGTCGCCCTGCCGGGCTTGCTTGATGATGCCCATGAACGGACTCCGCAATAGCTTGCTCGCACTCGGTCTCCCCGGACTGTTTCTCTTGGCTCTTGTCGATTCCGCCGGTGTTCCCCTGCCTGGTGGGGTCGACGTCGTGTTGATGTTGCTTGCCTGGCAGAATCCGCAACTGTTTTTTTGGGTGGCGCTCATCGCAGCTGTGGGGTCGACCCTTGGGTGTCTCGTTCTCTATCGCATCGGACGGACTGGTGGCGATGTGGCTATGCGACGCCTCGATCCGGCCAAACGTGACTGGGTGACGGCGAAGGTTCGTGAGAACGACGTTCTGGCGGTGATGGCTGCCGTACTGGCACCTCCCCCGCTCCCCACGAAGATCTTCATGCTTGTTGCCGGGTTTGTTCGGATGGCGTGGCCGCGATTCGCGGCGGCCGTCTTTTTCGCGCGCATGGTCCGCTACACGGGCGAGGCGTATTTGGCCATGCGTCTGGGTGACCAGGCCGTGGTGACGCTCCAGCGCAATTACCCCGTGATTGGTGTCCTCCTCGTCATGACGGTCGCAGGGTATCTGGGGGTCCGATGGCTCCGGCGGCGGCGCGCGGCCGGGGTCATCAGTTAACCGGGTCCACGGGCTACTTTCTCGAGCTAGGTTCCGGAGGCACACCTGCGGACGCGTCACCGGTGCGGCCGGGTGTTCATTTCATGCTAGCCGATGAGGGCTCTCACTTACGGAGCGGTATTCTTCCCGTGGGGGTGGTGGTTGTCTCGCGTGCGTGAATCGGCCCTTGCGTGATTGACCAGGCAGCTTTATCGTTCTTAGTTGCAGGCGTTGATTTTCGGACACCCTGGTTCTTTGCGGAGGCTCGCATGCGTAATCGATACGTCGTGGCGTTTGCGGTGATGGTTCTGGTGGCGGTAGCCCCGGTGGCAGCGGCCGGGCAGGCACCCAATGGGTGGACCGTGCCTCGTACTGCTGACGGACATCCCGACCTCCAGGGTATATGGGCGAGCGACTCAGCCACGCCGTTGCAGCGGCCGGAGGAACTGGCCGACAAGGTGACGCTGAGCGATGAGGAAGTCGCGACGCTTGCGGCCCGCGCGGCCGAGCTGTTTGATGGCGAGACGGACGCCGCATTTGGAGAGAGCATCTTCCGGGCGGCCTTGGCCGACCGACAGGACTACCAGTCCGGTGATGGTGTTACTAAGGAAACTCCCAAGGGTACCGGGAACTACAACCAGTTTTGGTTGATCGACCGGTGGTTTGACAACCGTACCTCACTCATCATCGATCCCCCGAACGGACGTATTCCGCCTAGGACGGCCGAAGCGGAGCAGCGAGCGGAGGCAGCGCGTACCGCGCGTCAAGCACGAAGTGCTGCCGATCCCCAGACGCTGGCCGACGAGCTGGCCCGCTTGGGTTCTGGACTTCGTTGTGGCGGTGGCCGGGTCCCGTTGACAGGGCGTGGTTACAACAGCAACTACCAGATCATCCAGGCTGCCAATTATGTCGCCATCCAGATGGAGATGATGCATGACACCCGGTTGATCCCGATCGGCGGTGAGTCGTCGCAGGCGCGAGGGCCGCGAAGCGATCTGGGCAACTCACACGGCCGTTGGGACGGAGACACGCTGGTGATCGAGACCACCAATTTGTCCCGCGGGGCCAGCGGCTCGTCGCTGGACCTGCGACTGATCGAGCGTTTTACCCGGGTCGGTCCTGACACGTTGCAGTATGAGTACACGATGGACGATCCGTCGACTTGGGTCCAACCCTGGACCGCCCGTGTCTACATGCGACCGGCTCCTGGCACGGGCGTCATTTATGAGTTCGCGTGCCACGAGGGGAACTATGCGATCGAGCACACGTTACGCGGTGCGCGGGCGCTGGAACGGGAGGGAAAGTAGGAGAAGCGCGGTAGGAACGTTGAGTGCACGCTAGAGGCCTGCGAGAGGTCAGATTTGAGGTGTCCGCGGCCGGATCGTGATGATTCGATCGTAGTGTGTTTTCGGCGGGTGGGGTGTTTCTAAAACAGGTGGTCCAGCAGACGGCATGCCGTCTGGACGATTCTTAACAGATGAAATATTTCAGCTTCACTTGCTTCTTGGCGGCGATGGTCTCGGTGTTGTCAACCGGGTGTACTGGTCCAGTTCCGGAGGTCTCCGTGCTGCGCGCGCCAGAGGGCGCGAAACTGCCTCAGGCGGTGCTCGATAAGGCTGGCACCCTGCATCTTATTTACTACACCGGGTCGATGAGCAGTGGCGACCTGTGGCACGTGACGAAAATGCCTGGGGCCAAGGACTGGTCCTCCGCCGAACGGGTCAATAGCGAGCCGTATTCGGTGCATGGTCTCGGTCCCATCGATGGTGGTCAGGTGGCGGTTGGTCCCGATGGGCGCTTGCACGTCACTTGGTTTCACAAGGACCCGAACCGTTTCTACTATGCGCGTTCCAATCACGCCGGTGGATTCCACGACCAGCAAACCCTGTCTATCAAGGACGAGGGCGGAATTGAGTCGTCCCCGACCGTCACGGTCGACGACAACAGTAATGTCTATGTCTTCTGGCATGCCGACGCCGTGGAGGAAGCGCAGCGGCGCGTTTATATGGCGGTCTCCAGAGAAAACGGGGTGATGTTTGACCTTCCCCGCGCAGTCAGCCCGGCCACCGCAGGCGCCTGCGGCTGCTGCGGTCTGAGAGCTGTAACCGATGCCGAGGGTGTGGTCTACGTCTCCTACCGGGGTGCGGGAGACAACATTCGTCGGGGGATGCGGCTGTTGACCAGCACTGACCAGGGGCGAAATTTTGCCGACCGGCTCGTTCAGCCATGGGAGGTTGGTGCGTGTCCCGTGGCGACCACAACGTTCGCCGCCGGTCCGGATACAACGTTGGTGGCGTGGGAGACCGAAGGGCAAGTTTACGTCACCGACGTTGATCGGCTCGACGACCCGCTGTCACCACCGGGCGACGCGAAATTCCGTCGCAAGAACGCTACTGTGGCCACGAACAGTCGCGGAGAGGTCTTTCTGGGCTGGGGCGACGGGCCTGGTTGGCAATCTGGGGGAACGCTGCACTGGCAGCTATTTGATGCCGGCGGCCGGCCCCTGGGGGACGAGGGAGGTGTGTCAGAGCCGATCCCTGCCCGAAGCGTGCCGACCGCTGTTGCTCGTGAAGACGGGGCTTTCGTCGTGGTGTTCTGAGTCGACATTAGTTTCGTGCCGATCCACCAAATCAATTAACCAGCCATCTGGGCGTCGCCGCCAGCCGGCGCGCCGTGCCGTCACATTTAGCCACAACGAAATTACGGCGGTCTCATGCTCGGATTATGCGTGGCTTTAGGACGCTCCCAGGATTGCCAAAGCGGTAGATTTACGTGAGGTTAGGTGGGCGCGTTTTAGAGACTTTAGAGACAAGGGAGAGCGGCCCCTCGGGAACGAAGAATTCGTCACTAGGTGGACGCGACCATGTTGAACCGGCGCGTGGCGTACGACCGGTCAGCACCGGTCACGTTTGAGGTCAGGACGGACGATTTGCCGAGCACCGGGGTTACCTGACTGGATCTGTCGAACGGACCGGCGTAGGCTTAAAGGTCCCATTTGCGTCTTTTTTTAGGAGGTGTTCCTGTGAAATCCATTCGGACCCGATGGCGCGCACCGTTCTTCGTCGTGGCGTCGCTCCTAGCCGTGGTCGTCGGCGTATTCACGTTGCAGGGTCCGGCGACGGCGGCTGAGGCCGAGCTGGCACGCGACCTTGCAACCTCGAAGCCCGAGGACGTCGGGGTTTCGTCCGAGCGTCTTCAGCGGCTCGATGCCGGCATGCAGGCGATGGTTGACGATGGCAAGTTGGCCGGCGTTGTGACGATGCTAGCGCGTCACGGCAAGGTAGTACACACCAACGCGGTCGGCAAGCTCGATGTGAGTAAAGACGATGCCGTCGAACTCGACTCGATCTTCCGGATCTATTCGATGACCAAGCCCATCGTCGGGGCGGCATTGATGATGCTTCACGAGGAAGGCAAGTGGCAGCTCAACGATCCGGTATCGAAATACATCCCCGCGTTTGCTGACCTCAAGGTCTACACGGGACAGGATGCTGATGGGAAGATGCAGGTCGAAAATATAGCGCGGGGTAAGCGCATCACCATGCGTGACCTGATGAAACACACCGCCGGGTTGGGCTACGTGCTAAACCCCCGTCATCCTGTCAACCGCGCATTTATCGAAAACGGGGTACTCGACTCCAGTGCGTCTCTGCAGACGATGATCGATAAGCTCGTGCAGGTGCCGCTGCTGGCGCAACCGCAGACAATGTGGGCATACAGTTCGTCGGTCGATGTGCAGGGCTACTTGGTCGAGCAGATTGCCGGGCAGCCACTGGGGGAATTTCTACAGGAACGGATCTTCTCGCCGCTCGGCATGCTGGATACGGCGTTCTACGTGCCACCAGATAAGGGGCACCGTGTGTCCGCTTATCATTCACCTAATCGTGAGGGAGGACTGACGGCGTCCTATACGGGCCGGGGAGCGTTGCAGACTTCGCCACCGGCTGGGCCGTCGGGTGGTGGCGGACTGTACGGCACCGCGCCCGATTACCTCCGCTTCGCACAGATGCTGTTGAATGACGGAGAGCTGAATGGCGAGCGACTACTATCGCCTCGTACGGTCGAACTGATGCGAACCAATCACCTCACCGCGGTCGAGCAGGAGACCTATCGCCGTCCGGGTCAAGGCTGGGGACTCGATTTTTCAGTCGTGACCGATGGTGCGGCGTCTGGTGAGTCTTGGTCCACTGGGTCCTACTACTGGATCGGCATTGCCGGAACGTGGTTTTGGGTCGACCCGGAGCAGGACCTCACGTTTGTCGGGATGATTCAGCACAACGGTGGTGCCATCAACGAGGTGCAGCAGCTGTCTCGTAGTCTCGTGTATCAGGCGGTTGTTGGAAAGTAGCTGCTGAGGCGTCCTGGGCCGGGTCCCTGATAGGGGGCCCGGTTTCCTTCCGTTGATGTGCTCTGGGTCCAGCCTTTGTTCCAGGGACTGGGTTGCCCACCCACCCAGATCGGGCTTGGTCACGCCATCGCGTCGTTGGTCTGTCTGGATACGTGCGCAGTAGTAGTCACCCCGCCGTGG
>DQEK01000077.1:8748-14402 GCA_003533545.1 Acidobacteriota bacterium
CGTGATCGGACGATTGAGCGAGTCCGGCAGGTCGCCTGAGAGTAGATCTGATAGAGTCTCGGGTTCGCACGTAGCCGTCTAGTCGTTAGCCACTGTGACCGGGAGCTGTTAATCATGCCGCCGTCCTATACTCGATTCTCTGCTACCGTGCAGCCTGAAGGAGCGTTTACTGTGCTTGCCGTGGCGAGGCGGCTGAGCGCTGGCGGCAAAGAGGTCATTGAACTAGAGATCGGCGACAGCCCCTTCGCCTCACCCGATAGTGCTATTGAGGCCGGCATTCAGGCGATTCGGGACGGCCGGACAACGTACGGCCCCTCAATCGGGCTGCCGGAATTTCGGGAGGCGGCCGCGACCTACGTTAACGAGGAGCATGGCATCTCTGTGACAGCCGACCATGTCGTCGCCGGTCCGGGCGCGAAGACGTTTGAGCAACTCTTCTGCGAGGCGTTCCTTGAACCGGACGACGGGGTGCTCGTGTTCAGTCCCTATTTCACGACCTACGCAGCCAACATTGCTCGGAGAGGAGCCCGGATGGTGCTGTCGAACCTACGGGCCGCGAAGGCATTTAGGCCTAACCTCGGCGATGTTCGAAGGTTCCTTGAGGAAGACGCGAGTCCTAAGGCCATCTTCTTGAACAGTCCCCACAATCCCACCGGCGGGGTGGCCACAGAGGAGGATCTGGGTGGTCTGGCCGACTTGGTCCGTGGTCGTGACGTGGCGGTGTTCAGTGACGAGCCCTACGATTGCATGGTCTGGGAAGGGCGACACAAGTCGCTACTGGCCCAGTCCGGCATGCTAGAGCAGACCGTCGCTGCTTACACTTTCAGCAAATCGTTCAGCATGAGCGGATGGCGTCTCGGGTACGCCGTGTCGAGTCCGGCCACCATCAAGATTTTCGACCTGCTGACCAACACGGCTTTGTCGTGTGTGGCCCCGTTCGTGCAGATGGCCGGCATTGCAGCGTTGCGGGAGGGTCGAGATTACCGCGACGCTCGGATGGCCGATTTTCGTCGCAAGGTCGAGCTGCTGGTAAGCGGATTGAATACGGTCGACGGCGTTCACTGCCTGATGCCAGGCGGCACCTTCTACGTGTTCGCGTCGGTGGCGGCCATTTGCAACCGGGAGGCGATCACATCACACGGACTGGCGATGTATTTACTCGAGGGGGCGGATGACCAGTCTGGGGTGGCGTGCCTAGGAGGCGAGTGTTTTGGTGCTGCCGGCGGCGGGTTCCTCCGGTTGAGCTGCGCCCAACCCGACGAGCGGCTGACGGCGGCGGTGGACTTCATCCGCGACGCGACGACTCGTAGCGACAGGATCGCCGTGTACCTGGAGTCACACCAGGAATACCGGCTTGAAATACCCTACGCGGTCTGACGATCGGGTGGTCTCTTGACTCCGAGTCCGGGCCCGTCGCTTTTGGCGGCTTGTCCTACCGTTACGCCGCTGGGGCACTACGATTCCGACCGCCCGTGGTCCAGCTTCAGGTGCGCGAGTACCGACTCAACCCCTAGGGCAACTGGGGCTTCGCCCGACAGTGTCAACGTCGCCCACCGTCGAGTTGGCAACACGTGACGCACGAACATTGGCTGGACTTGGTGCGCGTACTGAGCCCGTACGCCGACTTCGTCGCGTCCCCGTTCGCGACCGTCGCGTGCGACACGCCGCTCGATCGCGGTCGGTTGGTCCACGTCGAGAAACACGGTGACGTCGAACAATGCGCGTACCTCTTTGCGGTACAGCAGAAATAGCCCCTCCGCGATCACGAACGGTTGTGCGGCAACCAGGATCGTTTCGGGTCGGCGCGTGTGGGTACTGAAGTCGTAGCTGGGGCGCTCGATGTCACCGCCCTGTCGAAGCTGCTGTAGATCGTTCACGAACAGTGGCCATTCAAACGCCTCTGGGGCGTCAAAATTACGGCGGACTCTGGCCCGAGTATCGAGGTGGGAGAGGTCATGGTAGTAGGCATCCATTGGCACCACGACAGTTTTTTTCAGTGTTGTGGCCAAGGCGTGGGCGAGTGTCGTTTTTCCGGCCCCCGAGGCACCGGCGACGCCGATCAGCGTGGCGGGAGAATCTAATTTCATTTTGCGTCGACAACATACCCCATAGTGGGATCTTTACGTGGCTGTGGCCTGAGCGGCTCCGAGCATCTCGTAGGTGTGCGGAGACCAGTTTCAGTGCACGGTCGGCGCCGGCGCCGTAAATGGGTCGGGGTAGCCGACCCTCTTATAGAGTAATCACGACAGTTTGGGCTAGATTCGGTCCGGCCTCAGCACTGGGGGGGAAAGGGGTGCGGCGGTACGGCCCACGCGCTGTGCGGTGGTAGAGTAGCACCCACCGAGTTCCAAGGGGGATGTCCATGACCGACCACCAACTTACGGTTACCCGACGTGAGTGCCTGACCGCACTTGCGGCGACGGCGATGTATCCGGCTCTGCCGACCGGTGCGGCCGAGACCGAGCCGATGCGCGGCGCGTTCATGATCTTGAGTACCCCGTACGAGGTTGGCGGCGGGGTCGACTATGACGGACTGACCCGGCAGGTTGAATTTTGTGATCGTTGCGGAATTGAGGGGTTGGTCTGGCCGCAGAATTCTAGCGAGCAACGTCATCTCAGTCGGGAGGAACGCATCCGGGGGTTTGAGGTGCTCGCGCGGGCGAACCAGGGGCGCTCACCCGCGCTCGTACTCGGCGTGCAGGCGGAGGACACCACAGGCATGCTTGCGTATGCGGACAAGGCCGAATCGCTCGAGCCGGATGCGATGATTGCCATTCCGCCGACAACCGCGACTTCCCTGGACGACTTCAGGAGCTATTACGCCGCGTTGTGTGGGGTGACCGCTCGGCCGATTTTTGTCCAGACCAGTGGCGGTCCGGACATCGAACCAACCGTGCAGTTTCTGGTCTCGCTGGCGCGCGAGTTTCCCCAATGTGCGTACGTTAAGGAAGAGTACCCGCCCGTCCAGCAGCGGATGCTTGAGTTGGCGAAACACCGTCCTAACCCAATCAAGAGTATCTTCGGCGCCAATTTTGGTCGCCAATGGGCCTACGAGATGCGGCTAGGCACTGATGGCGTGATGACCGGTGGAGTCATGTATGCCGACATTTACGCGGGGCTATGGGACTTGCATCTAGCGGGACACCACGACGAAGTCCGCGATCTGTACGCGAAGCTGTTGCTGATGTTGAACCTCGACGGGTTAATTCCTGGGGTGCGTCTATATGTCCTACGGAAGCGGGGACTCTTCCAGACCGTGTTGTCTCGTCGCGGCGAGTACAGCTTCACGCAGATGCAGATCGATGAGATCGAACATCGTTTCGCCGCGCTTGAACCACATCTGCGGGCGTGAGTGAGGCGGGGCTCTTTTGGTCAGGCCAACCTGAGTGGCGCCGGTGTGCGCCACCCGTCGGTGTGGCATGGAGCTAACAGGTTCGGCTCGGCTACGACCCGATGGCAGAGGGCGAGACCCGCGCGAGTTCTCGCTTGGCGCAAGGCGCCCGTGTGTGAAATCTAGTCACCCAGGTAGTCAGCAACGCGGCGAACGCCTTCGGAGACCCGGTTTCGCATGTAGTTGAGGGCCCCTTCTACCGAACCATTGTCTGGGATTTCGTCGGTTGCTTCTCGCACCTGTGCGCCGAACTGCTTCGGCGCCATGCGTACGTCTTCGACTAGGATTAGCTTTCCGCCGCCGGCTACGTATCCGATGCCGCCCGCGGTGGCGGCGATGATCGCGTACTTGACGAGTCGTCGTGCGCGCATGATCCTCCCAAGCTACTAACCCACCTATCGGCGCTTGCGACGCGGTAGGTTAGTGCAGGCGAGCAGGACAAGCCTGGCGAGGGGTTGGTCCGGTTGTTTTGGCGGTTGGAACGTGAGGGCTAGATCCGCCGGCACCGCGAAAACGTCAGCGAACTTCTGGGACGTGATACTGGTTCGACGTGTAAGGATCTGTAGGCGCACATAACGCCGCCGCGAGGAGTAGCTGATGTCTTGGACGTTTCGGATACTGGTCATGACGGGCGCTTTGGGTCTTTCGATTGGCACGGTTGCTACCGCCCAGCGGCCAGACCCGGTCGCCCTGGCGGCTATCCGAGCTGAGGCGCTGTCCCGTTCGCAGGTGATGGATCACATTGGCTGGCTGAGCGATGTGTACGGACCCCGGGTGACCGGCAGCCCCGCGATCGAACAGGCCCGCGAGTGGGCGATGGAGCGACTACGGTCCTGGGGTGTCTCGAACGTGCGCGAGGAGCGGTTTTCATTTGGACGAGGGTGGTCGCTCGTGAGATTCCACGCGCATATGATTGAGCCGCAGGTGATGCCGATCATCGGGTATCCAAAATCCTGGTCCTCAAGCACCTCGGGGACGGTGACGGCTGAAGCGGTGCGGATCGACATTAGGACTCCCGCCGACTTTGACCGACTCCGTGGCACGTTGCGCGGCAAAATCGTGCTGTCGCAGCCAGAGCGTGAGGTGCGCATGCTTGAGGGCGATCTCGTGCTCCGGATGACCGACGCGCAGCTTGCGGAGGCGGCTCGAACGCAGGTGCCTTCACCAGCGGCGACTCGTCCCAACCGCGGACGCGTGCCGTTTCCGAATCTACTTCAGGAGTTCTACGTGGACGAGGGCGTCGTTGCGGTCCTCGACCGAGGCAGCGACAATTTCATGATGGGGGCTGGGAGTGGTCTTCCGTATCAGACCCAGCGAACGGATGGTGGCACCATCTTCGTCGGACGAGGGGGTCCTCGCGACGAAACGGCCGGGAGTTGGGTTCCAGCGGTTACGCTCGCCGTCGAGCATTACAACCGCATGGTCCGGATTCTGGACAAGGGGCTACCAGTGCAAATGGAGCTACGGGTTGACACTGTGTTTCACCCCGAGGCCGACGCCGCCGGGCAAATGAATGGATTTAACCTCCTGGCAGAGATTCCCGGTAGTGACCTGGCTGATGAGGTGGTGATGATCGGTGCGCATTTCGATACGACGCACGCCGGAACCGGAGCAACTGACAACGCGGTCGGGGTTGCAGCGATGATGGAGGTGATGCGAATTTTGCGGGCGATCGATGCCCGGCCCAGGCGGACGATCCGCCTAGCGCTCTGGGGCGCCGAAGAGCAGGGCCTGTTGGGGTCACGGGAATACGTCCGGCGCCACTTTGGTGACCCCACCACGATGGAGTTGCAGCCGGAACACGAAAAACTCTCCGCGTACTTCAACATCGACAATGGAGCCGGACAGCTCCGAGGTATTTGGCTACAGGAGAACTACGCTGTAGCCCCTGTTTTCGAAGAATGGATAGCCTCAATGGGCGATTTGGGTGTGACCACACTTGGGCCGCGGCGGGTGACTGGCACCGATCATCTGTCGTTCGACGCGGTTGGTTTGCCTGGGTTTCAGTTTATGCAGGACCGGCTGGAATATAACTCTCGCACGCATCACTCGAACATGGATGTTGTTGACCGGGTACAGCGTGACGACGCTGTACAAATGGCGGTGGTCGCCGCGACGTTTGCCTACAACACCGCCATGCGCGACGACCGTTTGCCGCGCAAGCCGCTTCCCCGGGTCGACCAGTAGGCACGCCGCGGTTCATGAAGCCCTCTTTTTTTTACGGTTGGCTCATCGTAGTCACGGCCGGACTCTGCTACGGGTT
>DQEK01000139.1 GCA_003533545.1 Acidobacteriota bacterium
TATTGCCGTTGAACGAGAACGACGCATCGTTCATGCCCAACTTGGAGGGGTTGGTCGTTGCCGTGACGGTGATCACGTCGCCATCCGTGCTGATATCCGCCCCCAAAACCTCCCCGTTCACGCTCAGGACCGGATCGGCAAGATCGATCTCACGATTCTGGAGCACGACCCGAATGGAATCCGCAGACGACGCCGCACCTGCCGGGTGCGTCGAAACGAGTGACGGTGGATATTCCTGTGTCGCTGAGGGGATGAACATCATGTAGTTGGTGTCCATGTTGCCCCCAACCTTGGTCAGTCTCAGCGTCACCTCGCCGCCCAGCTTCACCGCCGTCGCTCCCCCCGTCTTGTCGGTCATCGGGTAGAACTCGAAGCAATCCCAGCAGGCCGTTGCAGGACCCCGGAACACCCCAACCTCGGTCGCGGTCTGGTCCTCGCTCAGCGGGTCGCCGCTGACAATCGACAACGAGTTGTCCACCGGCGCTCCACCGGACGAGAAACGACCCACCACATCGTAGTATATTTCACCCTCGGGGAAGTCCCGCGTGTAGTTGTACCAGTCGCCGTTGTCGTTCCAGCCCATCTTCCATCCGACCTCCACCGAGAAATCACCGCGGTCGTTGTCGACGTTTGCCGCCATCCCGGGATGATTGCCGTCAATCACACGGTAATTGGGCGAGGCATTGCCAGCGTTGTGGAAGTCGATCCCCTCCTCGGCTCCCAACCCGCCGTACGCTCCACCAAGTTTCGTTTCCTCAAAGGTCTTCCATCCGCCACCCTCGTAGTTGAAGTCCTCCGTCTCGATGAAGACCGCCCCACCGGGTATCAGTGAGATCGTGTAGTCAATGGACGCCGTACGCACCGTCCCACCCTCGTCATAGGTCAGCGTGGTCGTGTGCGCCGAGCCGCGCTCGGCAGCCTCAGCCGGCGTGTAACTCACCGTGATTTTTGAGCCCGACTTGGACACGTCGGCGTTGACCGCCGCGCCGTCAATCGACAGGGCCACTGAATCGGCATTCACGTTCCCCTCGATCACAAACGCAAAGCCGCCTGTGTCCGAAATGCTGCCACCGGGACTTGGCCGGGCCGAGGTGATCTTCGCCCTGCCGGTCTCCGCCAGTTCGGTCGTGCTCTCGTCCACGACCGCTCCCTTGACCGTGTAGGCCTTGATCGAGCCGTCCACTTCCGAGTCGTTGATCAGCACCTTCTCCCCATTCACCAGGGAGTAAATCTCAATGTTGGCAGCACCGTCGGCTTCCCAATAAAACACTCGGTAGGGATACAGGCCCGCCTCAGAAACATAGATGTTAAATTCGTTGTCGCTCTGGCCAATCAACTGCGCCATCTTGTCACGGAAGTCCGGAGCAACGGTCGCTGCGAAACCGTCGTCGGCATTCACGCCCAGCGTGTAGGCCCCCTTGGCCAGGTCCAGCAACGCGATGTACTCGATGACGACGCCGTCGGTCGAGTCGCCCCAGCCCGGGACGCCGTTCAGCAGCTCATCCTCGCGGTCAGTGGTGGTCCCCTTACCTGTATCCTTGAAGCTGCCGACCCCTGTCGGGGCGTCCTGGTTCTGGTTCACCACCTGGACAATCTCCGGATAGTAGCTCCAACCCTCGAACGCATCGATGTCCGATTCGTTCATGTACGGCTCCTCCATGTCCGGATCAATGAATCCGCCGCGGAACTGCTTCTCGGCGCCTCCCCAACTGTTTCCGTGAATTTGCGTCACGGCCTGGCCCAATGAAATCTGGGTCGGGTACACCAGGAACCCGGAGTCGCCCTTCAACGACGCGTCCGCAATCGCTGCGGTATCAAGAATGGTGTACGGATCCACCGTGAAGTCCAGGTTCAGCAACTGCGCCTTCCCGTTGGTGTCCGTGTATTTCACCTTCAGTGCGCGATCCGAGCCCGAGGCTAATATCTCCGGGGCAACGTAGCCAATGCTCGTCACTCCGTCGGCCTTCGAGATGACCGTATCCACTTCTGCCCCGTCCAGGGTCACTGTGATCGTGTCAACATCCACGCCGGCCTCCTCAATGTCCGTCACCTCGACATTGAACCCGGCCGCATTGCCTTCAAATGCCGATACCAGCGGCACCGTGCTCGCGTACAGCGTGATGCTCAGGTCGTCGATCCAGTGCGTCGAGTTCGCGCCACCTGTTCGCGCGGCAAACAGCCAGTTCGGGCCCACCAACGGCTCCCATGCCGCCGGCAGTTTATGATTGATGATCTCGTGGCCCTTGTAGTTGATCGTCAAATTCCCGTTCAGGAACTCGATTTTCACGTCCACCCACTCGCCCTGCGTCCACATCCACACGTAGTCGCCGTTCTCATCCTTGAACTTCTCATCCTCGGACGCCGAGGTCACACCGTTGAACTTCTGGCGCACCAGCATGCCGCCACTCCAGCCGGCCTGGCTGCCATCCCCCACCTCGCCCTCGGTGCCGCGCCACACGTCGATCGCCGGGGCCTCGCCCCCGCCACTGTCCCACGTGTCAAAACAAATCCGGATGCCCGAGCCAGAGCCCTCCTCGGCCAGGGCAATGGTGTCCGGCAGATCGTTGCCGATGTTGATGCTCATCCCGTCGGCCGGCCGATGCCCTGCCACCGTGTCGTTCGCATCTCCGCAGCATGTGCTGTCGCTCATGTGCAGACGGAAACTCAACTCAAAATCTGTAAAGACCGCTCCCTTGGAGAAATCCTCGATCGTGAAGGCTCCGTTGGCTCCGTTCACCGCGTCGGTGATGTGCAGGAACTCATCGCCCACTGCAGTCACGCCGGACATGAAGGTGCCGGCCGGCTCCTCGTC
>DQEK01000161.1 GCA_003533545.1 Acidobacteriota bacterium
GGAACGGGGACCATCCAGACCCAGCTCGACCCGGACGCGCCGCGTAGCACCAACTGGGAATTCTCAGCCGGCATCGAGCGCCAGCTGGCCGACGGCTGGTCGATCAGCGGGATGTGGCACCGGCGGAGCTACGGCAACATGCGGTGGTTCGATAACCAGAACACCTCCGCGGCTGATTGGAGCCAGGCGGGCGTGTGGACCGGGCCGACCTCCTCCGTCCTGCCGCAGTCGGCCCAAGGTGTTGAGGTGCCGATCTACGTTACCGCCGATGACTACGACGTTCTCGGGGGCAATGACTTACTGACGAAGGCGACGGAAAACTGGCGGACGTGGAACGGGTTTGAAGTGATTCTCGACGGCGAGCTCCCCCGCGGCGGTTTCATGACCGGGAGCTTCACGATGGGCACGTCGACGATCCGCAGCTGCCAGAGCGGTGTCTTTGAGAATCCCAACAGCCTCCGGTTCTGCGAGACGTCGACGCCCTACCGGCCGATGGGCAAGCTGTCGGGTGGGCTGCCGCTGCCGTTCGACACGATGATCTCCGGTATCTTCCAGGTGTTCGCCGGGGCGCCCATTGGCGCCAGCTATACCATTGACGCGACCGATTTTCCTGGTCTCACCAACCTCGGGAACACCTCCGCGACACCGACCATGACTATCCAGCTGATCGAGCCGGGTACTGAGTTCGAGGCCTACAGAACGCAAACGAACTTCCGGTTCTCGAAGGTGATGACGACGGGCGATTTGCGGACGCGCGTCTACATGGATGCACAGAACATCTTCAACAAGGCCCGCGTCACGAGCCGGAACCGATTCTATGGGGGCGGGGGGGTCCTGAACGACACCTTCGACCGGGTGATCACCATCGAGCCGGGCCGGAGACTGTTGTTCGGGATGCAAATGTTCTTCTAGAGTCGGACGAATCCGCTCTTCGGGAGTATCATGTGACGCCGGGGGGCCGCGAGGCTCCCCGGCGTTTTTTTCGCTCGCTCACCCGTCCCTCACCCTCTGCCTTGTTGGCTCAGCCCTGATCAAGGAGGGCACTATGGGGTTTCGCGCGTGACGTTGCACCACCTCGGCTGCGGCGCGATTGCCGGGTTGCTCCTTGTGGTCCTTGCCGACGCGGCACCACAGTCCTCAGCGCTTCCTGCGGACGAGGCGTGGTTCACCGATCGGGCCGAAGCGGTCGGGATCGATTTCGTGCACTTCAACGGGATGTCAGGCGAATTCTACATGGGTGAGGTCCTGGGCCCGGGCGCCGCGATGTTCGACTTCGACAATGACGGCGACCTCGACATCTACATCGTGCAGGGCCAGATGCTCGGTCCGGACAAGACCCTGGACCACGCCGTGCTCCTGCCCCAGGCCCAGCCGCTGACGGATCGCCTGTATCGGAACGACCTCGACGTGCGTGCCGATGGGACCCGCACCCTGCGCTTCACGGACGTCACCGAGGAGAGCGGCCTGGATGTGCGCTCCTACGGCATGGGCGTCGCAGCGGGTGACGTCGACAACGACGGTTGGGTCGACCTGTATCGCACCAGCCTCGGGCCCAACCAGTTGTTTCGTAACAACGGCGATGGGACCTTCGCCGATGTCTCCGACCAGACGGGCACAGGAGACCCCGGGTGGAGCGTGTCGGCGTCGTTCGTCGACGTCGACAACGACGGTTGGCTCGACCTGTATGTTGCCAATTACCTCGACCACCGTATCGACAGACCGCAGCCCGAGTGCTTCACCCGCACTGGGGAACGGGACTATTGCGGACCGACAGCCTACGCGTCCGTTCCAGACCGGCTGTACCGCAACCGTGGGGACGGGACGTTTGTCGACGTGACGACCGAGGCCCAGGTGGCGCGTGAGTTTGGCCCGGCGCTCGGGGTTGTGGCCGCTGACGTCGATGGGGATGGGTGGGTGGATATCTATGTCGCCAACGATGGCGAGCCCAACCAGTTGTGGATCAATCAGCAGGACGGTCGCTTCAGCAACGGCGCGCTGCTGGCGGGTGCGGCAGTCAACGGCGATGGCCGCGCTGAGGGCAGCATGGGTGTTGATGCCGGCGACTTCGACGCCGACGGGGACGACGACCTCTTCATGACCCACCTCACGACGGAGACCAACACTCTCTACGTCAATCATGGCTTGGGGCTCTTTGAGGACCAGACCGCGCGGACCGGACTCGTGGCCCCAAGCGTGGCCTATACCGGATTCGGGACAGCGTGGGTCGACTTCGACAACGACGGTTGGTTGGACCTTCTGGTCGCCAACGGGGCCGTCCAAGCCAAACATCAGCGGTTCACGAGCGGGACCCCGGACGTGCCCGTGCGGGCGGGGGCACCGCTTCCGCTGCACCAACGCAACCAGTTGTTCCGCAATCTTGGTAATGGGCGGTTCGGGGAGGTCACGGAGCGGGCTGGCGCCGTGTTCGAACTCTCGGAGGTGAGCCGAGGCGCCGCCTTCGGTGACGTGGACAACGACGGCGACCACGACGTGTTGATCACCAACAACAACGGTCGGGCGCGACTGCTGATCAACAATGTCGGCCACCACAACCGATGGGTCGGGCTGCGGCTGGTTGGTGGCGCCGGGTCCCGGGACATGCTGGGCGCGAGAGTTGGCGTGGTCCGCAACGTGGGCCCCACGCTGTGGCGTCGCGCGAGCACCGACGGCAGCTACGCTTCGGCCAACGACCCGAGGGTGCTGGTGGGTCTCGGTGAGGCGGCCACCGTGCGTCGCATTCGCGTTCTCTGGCCGAGTGGTCGTGAGGAAGACTGGACAGACATCCCGGTGAACCGGTGGCTGACGCTGAGAGAAGGCACCGGTCAGAGCCAAGAATGATGGTGACACGTGGGTTGTTGAGTGGTTTGGTGGCGGTGTGCCTGCTCCTGGGATCGAGTGGCGTGATCGGCGTGACGGTCGCCTCGGCGCAGGTGACCGTGGCCGAACCAGCCCTCCTGCCAGTCGTGCTCCCGGACCTCAGTCGCATGCATGGGGTGGTCCAGGAGCAGATGCGCGAGGCCTACGCGTCGCTGATGGCGTTGGAGTCCGGGGAGCGGAGCACGGCCTACGGGCAGTTGGGTACACTCTTGATGGCTGGTGAGTATCCGGCGGAGGCAGAGCGCTGCTTTCAGAATGCTCGGCTGCTGGCGCCAGACGATTTCCGCTGGCCCTACTATCTGGGGCACATCTACAAGAACACGGGGCACCTGACGAAGGCGGCCGCGCACTTTGAGCAGGCGCTCAGGTTCCGACCCACCGATCTCGCGACGCTCGTGTGGCTCGGTCATGTCCAGATCGACCTGGGGCGGCCGGAGGCGGCCGAGCCACTCCTTACCAGAGCCCGCTCGCTCCATCCAGACACCCAGGCCGTGCTGTTCCAGCTGGGCCGAGCTGCCGTCGCGACGCAAGACTACGCGAGAGCCGTGCAGCACCTGGAAGGGGCGTTGCAGATGAATCCCGCGGCCACGATAGTCCGCTACCCCCTCGCCATGGCCTACCGCGGTCTCGGCGATCTTGAGCGCGCGCAGGACTACCTGGACCAGAGTGGGGCGCGCGCGGCCGCCGGGGTCGGTGTCACCCTGCCCGACCCCTTGATGGCCGAAGTCAGTACGGTCCTGCGCAGTCCGCAAGTCTATTGGGACCTCGGGCTGTATGCCGGCGCGACAGGCGACTGGCCTGAGGCGGTGAAGCAGTTCCGGAACGCCGTTCAGTTGGCGCCCGACTCTCCAATCGTGCGACTGAATCTTGGCCTGGCGCTGAACCGCGTGGGTGATGCGCGCGCCGCGCTGGACCAGCTGGAGGAGGCGGTGCGTTTGGATCCGCAGCTTGCCCGCGCGCATTTTGCGACGGGCACGCTCTTTGAGCGGAGTGGTCGTGACCGGGAGGCTATCGACCGCTACACCAGTGCGGTGACGCACGACCCGAACTTGGGCGAAGCCCATCTCAGGCTGGCCGACGCGTTGCGCCGAACCGACCGGCTCGAAGTGTCGCTGGCGTCGTACCAGCGGGTGCTCGAACTCGAACCGGGTTGGGCCGAGGCGCGCTTCGGCGAAGCCATGGCCTTGGTGCGCCTAGCTCGTCACCGGGAGGCTCTGGAGCGTTTACGCGTCGCGATGGGTTTCCATCCTGAAGAACTGGCGTTCCCGCTGGCACTCGCGCGTCTCCTGGCTGCCTCTCCGGACGCTCAGATACGCGATGGCCAGGAGGCACTAGACTTGGTGTACGCGTTGACGGAGGAGCACCAGACCACGGCCGTGGCCGAGACAATGGCCATGGCCCTCGCCGAGCGGGGGCAATTCGCGCAGGCGGTCGAGTGGCAACGCCTGGCGATGTCTGGCGCGACGGAGGCGGGACACAGTGAGGTCGCGCAGCGAATGGCGGTCAACCTGGCACTCTACGAACGCGAGACGCCCTGCCGCACGCCCTGGCGGGACGATGCACTCGAATACAGGCCTGGGCCGACAGTGGAACCGGGACTCCTCGGTCCGCCGCCGCCGTTCTGACCCGCCGCCTCACGAGACGCGCTGGGCTTGTGTGCCAACGTTGGCGCGCAGCGGACCTGGTGCGACTCCGTGAGCCGGTGCAGCTACGCCAGCAAGATCACTTCGAGCGGTGGCAGAAGCTAGAGGTTCTTGACATGACTGCAGGCACCACACCTCGCCGACACCTTACCGGCATGCTGCTTGCCCTCGTGCTGTTCGTGTTCGGCGCCCCCTGGACGAAGACGAGCCAGGTCGTGTCGGCACAAAGCGGGTCGTTCTTCGTTAGCTTCACCGACGTCGACGGTGCCCCCGTGACCGACCTCAGGGCGGAGGAAGTGGTCGTGGAGCTGGACGGCGAGCCTGGTGAGACGCTCAATCTCGAACCGATCGACTGGCCGGTCCGCGTGACCGTGTTCATCGACAACGGGATCGGCACCAGGCCCGTGCTGGACGACATGCGCGAGGGCGTGGCGCTCTTCGTGGATGCGCTCCCACCGGATGTCGAGGTGGCGATCGCGACTATCGGGGGGCGACCGCAGTTCTGGGCCCAGCACACCACCGACAGTCAGGCGCTCACGGACGCCCTCGGCGTGACGGTGCCGGAGCAAGGCGCGGCCTTTTTTCTCGATGCGCTGTATGAAGAAGCGGAGCGTCTGGACGAGGATGCGGAAGGCCAATATTTTCCGGTCATCGTGATGGTCGCGACCAACGGCCCCGAAGGAAGCAGCCGGGACCGGGACAAGCCCTTCACGGAAATGATCGAGCGCCTGTTCGCCAACGCGGCCACGCTCCACACGCGGTTGTTCACCCACACGTCGATTACGGGGGTCAAACAGGGTGGCGGCCAGATACGGTGGGGCATCGATATCAGCCAGGCAACGGGAGGAAGCTACCAGGGGTTGAGCTCTCCCAACGGGTATCGCACCCTGTTACCGGAGTTGGCCGAGGCGATCGGTAGGAAACACCGTCTGGTGAGCAACCAGTATCGTGTGACCTATGCGCTGCCTGAGGGCATATCCGAGCAACCGTCCATCAGAATCCTGACCACGCGTCCCCTTATCAACATGGTGCCGACACGCGACGGGAATGTGCCGTAGGGCTGCACAGCAAGCACCCCGTCATCGAGCACTCTGGAGCTCCCGTTCGATCGCGGCGACCAGGTCTTGGAGGTCGTATTGGAGAGCGAGCTCATGCGCCCGCCTGAGCCACTGCTCCGCCTGGTCGCCACGCCCAAGCCTTGCGTGGAAGTCCGCCAACTCATACATGAAGACCGGTGTCTCCGGTGATTCAGGTGTCAGGCCGGCTTCGATGCTTGCGAGGCCCCGCGTCACCTCGCCTTGCCGCAGGAGCAGCCTCCCGAGGCGGACGTGTGCGCCCACGCCGTTCGGCTTATGGCTGAGTGCCAGCTCGTGCTGCCGAATGGCCTCTCCCGACCGCCCCTGGGCCTCGTAGAGCACCCCCAGGCTGAAGCGGGCTTCGTAATGAGCCGGGTTGATCTCGAGCGCCTGCAAGAGGGCCGCTTCCGACTCGGCGCGCTGCCCCCGTTGGAATTGGAGCGCCGCGTAGCTGTAGTGGGCGTCTGCGATATTCGGATTCAGACTCATCACCCGACGGTAATGTCGTTCGGCTTGATCGGCTTGTCCGGTCTGGGTGTAGAGGTTAATGAGGTTCAGGTGCGCCTGAACGAGGTCGGGGTCGTTCGCCAAGGCCTGTTCGTATTGCTCGATCGATTCGAGCACCCTGCCCTCGAGCTGCAAGCGAAACGCTCGCATTTCGCGCGCGCGCGGGTCGGTCCGGAGGGCGTGGACGTCGCGCATCAGCGGATCGTCGACCGGTGGCTGGCGCCCCGCGGTGCGTTCCGACTCGGCCACATGGCGGCGTGCAGCGGTCTCATCACCGAGGTCGCGGTAGGCGAGCCCGAGCGCATAGTGCGCCGATCCGTACTCGGGGGCCAGCTCGATCGCCCGGGCGAGTTGCTCCACCGCGGCGGCGTTCTGGTGGAGCTCCGACAGGGCCCGTCCCAAACCGTACACCGCCTGCACGAGGGTGGGATATTCACGCGTGAGTGCGTCATACAGCGCACGGGCATCCTCGACCGCTCCCGTGGCGAGCAGCACGTCAGCGAGCTGCAGTCGGG
>DQEK01000386.1 GCA_003533545.1 Acidobacteriota bacterium
GACGTCGTGCGCGAGGTCGAGCACCTTCCAGACATGCCCCCCGACGACCGTGGCTTTCCCGATGGCGTGATGTCTGTCATAGGTGACCTGGTCGCAATAGACCACTGGAGGCAGAGGGCGGTTCTCATTGCCAACGTGGTGGTTCCCGACGCCGTCGACGAAACCAACCTAGACCTGCTCTACACCGAGGCCCAGGATCGCCTCGACCGCCTTGCAGCGGCCGGCGCCGCCCCGTTGGATGAGCCGCTGATGATGCCTCCGGGCCAGGCCGACGAGGCCCCCGCGACCACCTCGTCCATGAGCCGAGACGACTACTGCCTTGCCGTGGAGACAGCCAGGGAACACATCCTTGCTGGCGACATCTTCCAGGTGGTGCTGTCCCAGCGTTTCGACGTCGAACTCGACGCTGAGCCCTTCGACGTGTACAGGGTCCTGCGACAGATCAACCCCAGCCCCTACATGTACTTCCTCCGCTACCCGGACATGACTGTCGTGGGTTCCTCGCCGGAACCGATGGTCCAACTCCTTGACGGGCGTGTCATCTCGCGGCCCATAGCGGGCACCAGGCGTCGAGGCAGTTCCGAGGCCGACGATCGGCAGATGGCAGCTGAACTAGTCGAGGATCCAAAGGAACGGGCAGAACACGTGATGCTCGTGGACCTTGCCCGAAACGACGTCGGTCGGGTGGTGAAGTTCGGCTCCGAGGAGGTCGAGGAGATGATGGCCCTCGAGCGGTACAGCCACGTGATGCACCTGACCAGTCAGGTCGCCGGTGACCTGGCCGACGGCTGCAGCCCGATCGACGTGCTACGGGCGACCCTTCCCGCAGGCACGGTCTCGGGAGCCCCCAAGGTGAGGGCGATGGAGATCATCGACCAGTTGGAACCGGTGAAGCGCGGGCCCTATGCGGGTGTGATCGGCTACTTCGACTTTTCGGGCAACATCGACACGGCTATAGCGATTCGCACGATGCTGATAAAGGATGGGGTTGCTTCGGTACAGGCCGGTGCCGGAATTGTTGCTGACAGCCAGCCCGACTCCGAGTACGAGGAATGCTGTAGCAAGGCGCGTGCGTTGCTCGTGGCGATTCCAGCGGCTCGCAGAATGACCTTTGAGCGCTCAAGGGCCAGTTGAATCGTGAAGCCTACGCAAAGGTCATGACAAGGCCGGAACGGTGATCGTCAGCTTGGTGGCTTCGCCTACGACAGACTCTGCTGACACGGTGCCACCCATTGCATGAACCAACTCCCTGACGATGGCTAGACCCAGTCCGGAGCCCGACTCCTGGCCAGCGGGCCTCCCTTTGGACACATAGAGGCGTTCAAACACGTGTGGGAGGTCTTCGGCCGCAATTCCGGGACCATCATCGGAAACGCTCATGTGGACATGGCCAGGGGTTTTCGACACCTCGATGGCGATGTGCCCTGACGCATGACGCAAAGCGTTTTCAATCAGGTTCCCGACAATCTGACCCCATCGGTCCGTGTCAATTCGTGCCAGCGCAGTGCCCGGCGGAATGGACACCTGCAGATCCACTTCTGCGTCTGAGGCAACTGGTCGGAATGCGCTAACAGTTCGTTCCGTTGCCACCCCGACATCAGCTGAGTGTAGGTCCAACTTGAACCGCCTCGAGTCCAAGCGGGCCAGGTCCAGGAGGTCATGGATGAGGCGATCCAGGCGACGGGCTTCACCCAAGATAACGTCACCCGCCCGCTGGGCATCATCGATGGTGCCATCGCTGAGGGCCTCGGCGTAGCCCTGGATTGAAGTCATTGGAGTTCGGAGGTCATGGGATACGGAGAGGAGGAACTGGCGTTCAAGGCCCCTTGACCGCTCAAGACTCTCAGCCATGGCATTGACGGCCCTGACCAGTTCTGCGATTTCGTCAGGAGTCTCTCGTGAAGGTGCTGGTAGGCGGGTTTGCAGGTCACCGTCTGCAATGCGATGGGTCGCTTCAGCGACTTCAACAAGCGGTTTGGCTAAGTTGCGACTTAGGCGAAGCGCCACGACTACAACACCGGCGATGGTCACTACTGCAGCGACCAAGAACCATTGGCCAGAAGGGCCGATATGGGCGGATAGAGCGCTACTTACGACCACGATGACGGTTACGGAGGGGCCGCGCACATCCGTGCTCACGGCGGCAGCGGCCCAAGCGTTGTTGTCTCCGACGCTACCGCTACTCGTGCCCGTGGAAATCAGGAGTTCAGGATTAAGGTCTGCGAAAGTCAGACCCTCCGGCAGGGCAGCTAGAACTCCAGGCGGCATAGTGGGTTGAGGCCATATCAGTAGCACACCGATGTTTTCGACATCCATTGCACGCCTAAGTTTCTGCATATTTTGGTTCGGGAGCGTTCTTTGGCGATCGGCGGTGATGGTTTCCCCGAAGACCGCAGCAAGGGTCGTGGCACTCTTTTCGAGGTGCTCGACAGTGGTATCAAAGGCAGCCAGCCTGACGAGGACCACCGTAAAGATGCCGACCACCAATAGAGCTGCTGAAACTACTCCAACTAGAGCCGTGAGAAGACGCCTTCTCATCAGGTTGTCCTCACCCCAGCCGGTAACCGGTACCGGAAACTGTGGAGAGTGGAAGGTCAGGTCCCAATTTGCGTCGGAGTTGACGCACATGGACGTCGACAGTGCGTTCGTCTCCAACCCAGTCGGCCTCCCAAGCTCCGTCAAGGATCTGCCGTCGGCTTAGTGCGAACCCACAGTTCTCGATGAGGAACAAGAGAAGGGAGAACTCTTGGGCTGTAAGGGGAGTCGGATCACCGCCGACGAGTGCCTCACGGCGACTCGAGTCAATCACGACTTTTCCAAACTCATGGACTGAACTGGTGGAATCATGAGAAGTTCGTGATCGCCTCAGGACCGCCTTGACCCGTGCGGCCAGTTCTCTTGGGCTGAATGGTTTCGTGACATAGTCGTCGGCACCCAACTCAAAGCCGACAACCCGATCGATTTCGTCGTCGCGAGCGGTCAACATGATCACTGGTACATCAGAACTGGCTCGGATCCTGCGACAACACTCGAACCCGTCAATGTGTCCTGGAAGGCCGATGTCCAAGATAACGAGGTCCGGGGAGCGTTGCCCGATTATGTCAAGTGCTTTTTCGCCCGTGGAAGCCTGATAAACGCGATGGTCGTCACCTCGCAAGTACATGTCCACGAGATCGGCAATGTTCGGATCATCCTCAACGACTACGATCACTGTCTTTTCGGACATAACTTCTCCATGCTGCCATCTTGACGATATGTGACCCTGTGCTGATGATGTCGGGCCGATGTGATGAAAAGGTTAGAGATCCGTGTCCAGTACGAAATGGCCGGTGCCCACCTTCGAGCGCTGGTTAGCCTCTGTGATGTGGCTAACTATCTGGAGCGGATTCTCGAACACCATCGTGCTATAGCTGCTGATGACAGGCGGTCGTTAGATCTCCTGATTGAAAAAGCAATGACATTTTCTGAACCACGCGGGTTTCGTGCAGCAATCGAATCGGTTGAAGAGGGCCGGGTGGCGGTGATCGCAGAGGTCAAACGGAGGTCACCATCAAGGGGCGATCTGGCGGTCGATCTCGATCCTATTGAAACCGCAATCGACTACGTGGCCGGTGGTGCTACGTGTCTCTCGGTACTAACAGACAACGAGTACTTTGGTGGCAGTGCCGCCGATCTCGGTATGGCATGCAAGTCAGTCACGGTTCCGGTGCTACGTAAGGATTTCACAGTGGATGCGCGGGATATATGTGATGCAGCCCTGATGGGAGCCGATGCAGTGCTTCTCATTGCAGCAGCCCTCGAGGACGCCGAGTTGGCCGACTTCTTGGTGTTGGCATCTGAGCTTGGGCTGGATGCTCTAGCCGAAGTGCACGACGAGACAGAACTTGAGCGTGTACTCGTTTCAGGAGCTGATTTGGTTGGCGTCAACCAGCGTGACCTGCTCACCTTTGAGGTCGACCCGGGCCGGGCGCGCCGAGTGGGAGCATCCATCCCTACCGGTGTGGTGCGCGTCGCGGAGTCGGGTATCAGAGGACCTGAAGACGCAGGAGCCCTATACGAGGCTGGATTTCGGGCCGTTCTGGTGGGGGAGTCACTCGTAACTTCCGGAGACAGAAGAACGGCTGTGGCAGCCCTGGTGGCCGCAGGGTCCTCCGGGACCAGGTCGGGGTAGCGTCACGCCATGTTCGTGAAGGTATGCGGCATCACACGCGAGGAGGACGCCCTCCTCGCCACTGCCCTCGGCGCTGACGCCGTCGGCTTCGTGTTCGCTCCGTCGAGCCGCCAGGTCGCGGTGCCGATAGTGCGGGACATCGTCAGGCAACTCCCAGCTGACATGATGACGGTGGGCGTCTTCCGCAATGAGAGTGCCAGGCGGGTCGTCGAGGTGGTGAACGAGATCGGTCTCCGTGCAGCGCAGTTGCACGGTAATGAGACCCCAGAGGACTGTCGGTGGATCTCCGAACGGATTCCGGTGACGATCAGGGCGTTGGCAGTCGGATCGCCAGATCTTGATTATTTTGATGAATTCGGAGCCGACCTGCTGCTCCTGGACTCGCCAGTCCCGGGATCCGGCGAGGTGTTCGACTGGTCCCTCGCCGAAGGTGCCCCCGACAACAGGAAGATGATTCTTGCGGGAGGCCTGGACCCTACA
>DQEK01000299.1:0-3500 GCA_003533545.1 Acidobacteriota bacterium
AGTTACTTGCCGAACTGGGACCGGTCAACGCAGTTGGCAAGAACTTCACGGTCTACAAGGTCGGTCCCGTGCATGTCTCCATACCCAGAACAGAGTCGAAGAGCGGTCGCGGCCATCGTGGCTTCACCGTAAAAGGCGATCCTGACTTGCCACTTGTGGAGGCGGCCAGACGACGCGATTTCACGATCAACGCGATCGCGTGGGACCCTCTCAACGACAACTACCTCGATCCGTACGGAGGAAAAGCTGACCTCAAGCAGCGCTTACTCCGAGTAGTAGACCCCCACACCTTCGGTGACGACAGCCTCAGAGTCCTCAGGGCGTTGCAGTTAGCGGCACGCTTCGGTCTCAGGGTTGACGAGACCACGAAAAACATTTGTCGACAAACGTTACTGGATGACCTCCCTGCGGAACGGGTGTATGGCGAGTTGGAGAAACTGCTCCTCCTCTCGGAGCGCCCCTCGCGAGGGTTTGCACTCGCCAAAGAGCTTGGTGTCCTCGACAAGCTCTTCCCAGAACTCAAAGCGCTCGTTGGGTGCGAGCAGGAGTTGGAATGGCACCCAGAGGGCGACGTCTGGGTGCATACGCTGCAAGTTATCGATCAGGCACGTAGCCGAATCGACGACCTTGATTACCCGCAACAAATGGCACTGATGCTTGGCGCCGTTTGCCACGACCTAGGCAAACCAGCCACCACCGAATTCATCGACGGTCGGATTCGCTCCCGTAACCATGAAGAAGCCGGTGTCGAGCCGACCCGTGCCCTACTCGACCGCCTGAATGTGCACTCGATGAATGGATATGACGTTCGCCATCAAGTGATCGGAATGGTCGCTCAGCACCTGAAACCTGGCATGTGGCACAAGAGTACCGGGGTCGTCGGAGACGGTGCCTTCCGGCGACTGGCCAGGAAGGTCGACCTGGAGCTGCTGGCTCGTCTAGCCAAATCAGACTGCCTGGGAAGGGGTGGTACGTTTGACTGCTCGGCGATGGATTGGTTCCTAGAGCGGGCGCGCGCGTTGGGGGTCGAACACGCTCCACCAGCTCCACTACTCCTCGGTCGCCACCTGCTCGACCTCGGATTGCGACCGGGGCCAGAGATCGGCCGAATCCTAAAAGCCGTGTACGAACAGCAGCTCGACGGACGGGTCACGGCACTGGAAGCGGCGATCGCCGCCGCCAAAACGATAATCGCCGACGCGGCCCCAGAGTAACCACTGAAACCTCACGCGTCATCTCGCCTGACTTTATCCAACCACTGGCCGGTCCGCGCGCCCAGCAAGGCGCGCAAGCAAATCGAGGCCGATATTCCCTCCACTCAGAACCACCACCGTTGTCGTGTCGTTACCGACAACCGGTTCCACCGTACCAGAAATGAGAGCGGCCACCGAAGCTGCTCCACTGGGCTCGACGACGAGCTTGCCACGCCTGAAGAGCTGGAGCACCGCAGTCTTGATGGCATCGTCGTCCACCGTCACAACGTCATCGGCAAACCGGCGGACATGCTCAAATGCAAGATCTCCCGGCCGCACGGGGATGAGGCCGTCGGCGATACTGGCTACGTGGTCCAGCGTGACCGGCCGTCCGGCCGCCAGTGAGTCCCGCATCTTCGCCGCCCCTACGGGCTCAACCCCAATGACTTCGGCGTCTGGTCGCTGCAACTTGATCGCCGTCGCGGTTCCCGCCAGCAGGCCGCCACCGCCGACCGGCACAAGGACCCTCGAAACCTCCGGACATTCCCGCAGGATCTCAAGCCCTACGGTCCCTTGCCCCGAAATGATCCACGGATCATCGAACGGCGGTACCATCCGAAGCCCCCGTTCAGCGGCGACCAACTCCGCCCGAGCCTTGCGACTGGCTGATGTCACCCCTTCAAAGAGCACCTCAGCGCCGAGTGCCCGAGCACCGTCCACCTTAATACCTGGCGCGTTCGTCGGCATGACAACCACCGCCTTCACACCGACCACACCAGCCGACAACGCTACCGCCTGTCCATGATTGCCCGATGAATAGGTGATAACCCCCCGATATCGTTCCGCATCGCTCAGTTGGGTGATGAAGTTGTGAGCACCACGTATCTTGAACGCGCCGCCTGGCTGCAAATTTTCGCACTTGGCCAGCACCCGCCCGTGGCCCTCGAGGACCAATGGTACAAGCGGTGTCTTGCGAGCCACTCCACCGATCCGGTCTGCAGCCTCTTCGATCGCCTGGAGTGACACGAACACGCTCATAGTCGACCGCAGCAGTATAGCGGCTGAACCTGGCAGGTAATGGCTAGCGGCTCTACTGCGCTCGCCACGCGACCTCTCATCGCAAACTGTAAGGACGTGATGCGGACGGTATACTCCCGGTGTGGTGGGCCTCCGGATACCTCCCATACGAATGGTCCTGACGTTCGGGGTCACCATCCTGCTGCTGGCCGGCGGGAGTGGACCAGCCTCGGCACAGGACCCAGGGCCTATTGGTCCGTATGTCGTCGACGCCAGGGGATCCTTTGTCAGCGTGGGACAGGTCACGGAACTGGCCACCAACCGCGGACTCCATCCGGGGCAGCTCTCCGCGTGGGGCCTCGGTCTCGATGTCGGGGCGCACGTCTACGTCTTTAAGTGGCGCGGGATCACATTCGGTGTAGGTGCGTCTGCCCTGTTCGCCGCGCCGAGCAAAACCCTCGAGAATGACGAACAAGGTTCCTACGGTCCAACGGTCAAGACCCGTTTCACCGCCGTGTCACCACAATTGTCATTTAACTTCGGCGATGGCGATGGATGGAGTTACTTGAGCGGGGGGCTGGGAACCTCGCGAATGACGGTCTACGAGGACCAACCGACCCTGCCGGAACAGCGGAGCGCTGGTACGTTGAACTACGGCGGAGGTGCGAGATGGTTCGTACGCCCGGGGCTAGCGCTTTCCCTAGACATAAGGATCTTCGCCATCAGCCCACTGGCAGCCACCGATACCAAACCGGGATCGCCCCGCATGACGAGGATGGCTTTCAACATAGGCGCCTCATTCAACTGACTTGCCTGGCATTGCCGCAATCGACACGAACCCTCCAAAATGCGACGGCACGCCTGCTCGGTAGTACAGGCGTTGTCCAAGTGCGTACTCGGTTCTCACTTCCTCTCTGGTAGCACCAGCTACGTACGCCACCCAACCGCGCGTGTCAAACGGACAAGCGAGTCGTCTCCGAAAAGCCGTCTGGACCACCGGCAATCGTGAGCCTCTCCAAGACGAAGGGCAGACAACGTTGGTCAGGAGCAGTATTCCTTCATACATAATGCGTCCATGAAGCGGGAAACGCTGCTCGACTTCTTCGACGAGCGGATGCGGTCCGACTCCGAGTTCCTCATACATGACGACGGGTATCGGGTGCGGCACTTCTGCTACGACGAGGTGCGCCGAGCCGCGTTTGATTTTTCCGCGCGGCTCTCGTCGGCGGGTATCGGTGCTGGCGAGAAAACGCTGCTCTGGGGAGAGAACCGACCGGAATGGATCGTCGC
>DQEK01000299.1:3891-6958 GCA_003533545.1 Acidobacteriota bacterium
GACTTCCTGCGGAAAGTGGCCGCCCTTGTTGAGGCGCGGGTGCTACTCGTAGGTGATGAGGTGACCGTACCGCCAGACCTCGACTTCGAAGTCTGGCGTTTGTCCGAACTCGCACCCCCGCCAGTGTCGGCGAACCCTACAGGCAGTCCAGCATTTGACCACAAAGCCAACAAGGACGACCTCGCGGAAATCATTTTTACTTCGGGAGCCACTTCCGAACCGAAGGGCGTGACCATCACGCACCGGAACCTGCTGGCAAATATCGTGCCCGTTGAACGCGAAGTTCTGAAGTACCGGAAATACGGGCGCCCGTTCTACCCGCTGCGTTTTCTCAACCTGCTACCCCTGAGTCACATGTTCGGACAGGCGTTGTCAACGTTCGTCCCGCCGATGCTGCCAGGGGTCTGCGTCTTCATGCGGGGGTATAGCCCCTCAGCTATCGTGCGCCAGATTCGGAACCGCCGAATCTCAGTGCTGGTTTGCGTGCCGAAGATTCTCGACGTGCTTCGCGAACACGTCCTACAGATGGTACCGGAGGCGGGGCAACCGGCGGCACGTTCCGAACACGTCGCCAAACGCTGGTGGCGTTACCGTCGAGTTCACCACCTGTTCGGTATGAAGTTTTGGTGTTTTATCGTGGGCGCCGCGCCACTAGACCCGGAACTTGAAGCATTTTGGTCACGGCTGGGATTTCTGGTTGTCCAGGGCTACGGTCTGACCGAAACGGCACCGATCGTAACGCTCAATCACCCCTTCAAGACACGACGTGGATCGGTTGGAACTCCCATCGCCGGGGTTGAGATCAAAACCGCGGAAGATGGAGAGATCCTAGTCAGGGGAGACAACGTCACCGCCGGATATTTCGGAGCGGAGGCAGACACCGCGGAGGCCTTCAAGGACGGCTGGTTCCACACGGGTGACCTAGGGACGCTCGACGCGGAGGGTCGGCTAGAGGTCCACGGCCGGAAAAAGGAGGTCATCGTCACCCCGGAAGGACTCAACGTGTTCCCCGAAGATGTCGAGAAGGTCGTCGACAGTCTGCCTGACGTGACCGAATCTGCGGCTGTCGGCATCAAGCTCAATGGTGAAGAGCGAGTGCATGCGGTGGTGGTGCTCAAGTCGCCTAGCAGTCAAGTCGACATCGCGCGCGCGGCAAACCGGCGCCTCGCCGACCACCAACGGATTCGTAGGGTGCTCATGTGGCCAGATAGTTGCCTGCCCCGCACTGAAGGCACACGGAAGCTCAAGCGGCGGATCGTGCGTGAATGGGCGGAAAGGGGCGCCGTGCCGACCCCTTCGAGCGCCATCGGAGTAAATCGCAATCTGGCATCCATTCTGGAGCGCGTCGCCGGCAGCTCGGTCAAAAGCGACACTCGACTCGACGAACTCGGCTTGAGCTCGCTGGACCGTGTCGAACTTCTGATGGTGCTGGAAAACGAAACCGACGTAACCGTCGATGAAGGCACGATAAGGGATGCGATTACTGTTGCGGATTTGGAAGCGGTGGTCGCGTCGCCGTCTGCGACGTCATCACCCCAAGATGCCTCGTTCCCCCTGCCCCACTGGAGTCAGTCAGGAACGATGCGCGCAATCCGACGTGCTTGCCTCTCCGTCTGGCTGCTTCCACTGGCTAGGGTGTTTGCCTGGCTCCGCGTGGAGGGGCTCGAACACTTAGCCGAGATCGATGGTCCGGTCATCTTTGCCGCTAACCACCAGAGCTTTATGGACACGCCCGTCATCCTCGCCGCACTCCCGAGCCCTCTTCGTTACCAAGTCGTCACCGCCATGTCCAAGGAGTTTTTCGACCCGCACTTCCATCCCGAGCGACACACCCGCCGGGCACGCTTGACGAACAGCTTGAATTACTATCTTTCAACCGGTCTCTTCAATGCCTTTCCGCTACCCCAACGGGAGACAGGCACCAGGCATGCGCTTCGCTACGCCGGAGAACTGGTTGGTACCGGTAATTCGTTGATGATTTTTCCCGAAGGGAAACGCATGTCGGGCGATGACGTTGGGTTATTCCAGCCTGGTGTCGCTATGATAGCGGAGCGATTGGGTGTCCCGGTCATTCCAGTAAGGCTCCGCGGACTAAACGCCGTCCTGGGCATCGGCCAGACCATGGCACGCCCAGGCCGAGTCCTAGTCAGATTTGGCCCGCAGGTGCGTCCACAGGGCGGCGACCACCGCGACATGGCCGCAAAACTCGAAAAGACGGTCAGGAGCCTATAACGATCGGGCACGCTGGTCCGCTCTTTGCAAACGCTAGGCCGATGTGCCAGACTGACTCGCGAGAGGAACGGAGTTGGCGAAGGACGATCTGATAGACGTACAGGGAACGGTGATGGCAGTCCACAGCGGTGGGCTATATCGGGTACAGTGCGATGCTGGCCACGAGGTACTCGCCCAACTGAGCGGTCGCATGCGCCGTTTTCGAATTAAGGTAGTACCGGGCGATCGGGTCACCGTTGGCGTCTCGCCATACGATCCAGTTCGCGGCATCATTACCTTCCGCGCTCGCTGAATCGACATTTTGGATCCTGACACAACGCACGCACGACCGCGGCGGCGGCGCCGTCCGATTGGTCGAGGGCCCCGACGTTCGGCAGCATCGCCGCGAGACTTCGAGGCCCCATCGAGCGAACTGGTCATGCCGGCCGCCGTCGTCCAGGCGGAGCCAATCCCGTTCGACCAACTGAACCTCGCGCCAGAGCTCGCCCTAGGAGTCCAGGACCGGGGTTTCACCGAGACAACCTCCATTCAAACGGCGGTTTTTCCGATCGTCACCGCCCATCGAGATTTGATCGCCAGTGCGGAAACTGGCAGTGGAAAGACAGCGGCCTATTTACTCCCCGCGCTGAACCGGATGCTCAACGCGGACCGCGCTAGCAAGACGACCACCCCCCGTCCCACCAAGATGCTGGTGCTCGGACCGACCCGAGAGCTGGTAGTACAGATAGAAGACGACTTGCAGGGTTTCGTGTATCACACCTCACTTACGAGTGCCGCCATCTTTGGCGGGACCCCGATGGGCCCCCAAATGCAGGCGTTGAGCGCCGGCGTAGAC
>DQEK01000283.1:0-2334 GCA_003533545.1 Acidobacteriota bacterium
CGGGGCGACAGCAGGATCGGCGGGCCGCGGGGTAGCTGGGATCGGTGGTGGCGCGGCTCGCACCGTTGTCGGTCTAGGTCGGATGTCGATGACCAACTCGGTGGCGCCGCCTATGGCTGCCTCTGACGTGGCCGAAAAAGATCCGAAGGTGTCCCGCAGTTCGACCGCGAGAGCTGGGGGGCTGTCGATGCCGCGGAGCCCGGCTATGAGGTCGTTCGTCGCCAGGTCGGGCAAGACCAGGTCGAGCGCATCAGCCTCAAATTGGACTAGTAACTGGTCTGGCTGCTCTTCTATCACATGTGGGGTAGCCGGAGAGATCATGAGACGAAGGCGCTGTCGAGATTCGGTCCGCTGATACCGGCCGACCACTTGCGGCACCCGGATGTCCCCGAGTACCACCAGCCCTGATCGACGTCGTAGGTCGACGGCCTCGTTGTAGACCAGAGGCAGTGTCCGTCCGATGAAATCGATCGGGACGTACCACGCGCCTTCATATTCCACCGGGGGGGAAGCGAGCGAGACCAGCCGGCCCGATACGGAAACCAGACCCTCATTGACCGTCAGCACAACTACTTGGTCATCGCGCGTCAGAATGAGACGCCCTGGTTGCTGGTCGTCGGCCACCGTGAGACCGAACGCCAGCGCAAGTTCGCTGACTGCCACCATCCGCAGTCCGCCGAACGATACCGTCGGTAATGGTTGCCTAGCGTCTCGCGACACGAGTGTGAGCGGCTCATCCGGTGTTTGACCTTGAGCCGGGTTCAGGGCAAGCAGGACGAAGGCCAGGGCAGAGAACAGCCGGTGGGACATTTCGTGAGGGGGCAAGCGGATCTCAGACAAGTATCAGGAGGTTGATTGCCGCTCAGTCACTGCCCGCATGATAGCGTACGACCGTGTGGTCTCTTGGGGCCAGGCGAAGTCCTCGCTGTGTCCGTGGTGGGGCCACGCCGGTCGCATTCTCACAATGTCTCACCCCCTTGACTCACTGAGTGACGTAGCGTTTGGGCACTTGGTGGAACCGATTTGGAACTTTCTTGCCACCAGCCAGGCACCGGTGCCGAGCGACGTCATCTTCGTTTTCGGCAGCCGAGACCTTGCCGTGCCCCGGCGGGCCGCCGAACTTTTCAGCGACGGGTTGGCGCCGTGCTTGCTCGTGACCGGAGGCTTCGGGCCGATGACTGAGGGGGTTTTCTCCAAGGCGGAGGCATTGGTGTTTAAGGACGAGTTGGTTCGTCGGGGTGTACCAGACGACGTGATTATTACCGAGGTGAAGGCTGGAAACACCCTAGAGAATGTTCGTTTCGGGATGTCCGCTTTGCAGGCGGCCCGTCGGTCGGCGGACTCGGTTCTGCTCGTGGCCAAGACGTTCGTCATGCGGCGGTGTGTAGCCACTTTCGCACAGCAATATCCGCAGACCGAGGCTTGCGGTTGTCCCCCAGTTGGGTCCCTGATGGTTCAACGTGACCGCCCACGGGTAGCGTTCGGCGCACGATTGGTGGCTGAATTGGAACGGCTGGATCGCTATGGTGCAGCGCGTGACATCGTGCCTCAGGCGATTCCCGACACGGTGCGAGACGCTGCAGAACAGGTCAAGGCCTGGTTAACGACGACTAGCAATGCTGAACAATCGTGACTGCATTGTGGCAAGAGGTGAGTGTCAGCCATGCGTGACTCCCGTGCGCGTTCGCTAACGGTGCTTCTGTCCTTGTTGTTTGTTGCCAGCGGCTGCGCTGCGCTCATCTATGAGCTGGTCTGGTTCCACGTACTGAGACTGGTTATCGGGTCGTCATCGATTTCGATCGCCGCGCTACTCGTGAGCTTCATGGGAGGCATGGGACTCGGAAATGTGGTGCTACCGCGACTGGTGCCTCAGTCTTGGCACCCACTGCGCGTGTATGCGGGTCTGGAGCTTTTAATTGGAGGCTTAGGTCTTGTCCTTCTGGTCTTGTTGCCTGCTGCCCAGGAGGTGTATCTCTCGGCTGTTGGTTACGGGTTCGGTGGGGTAATGCTGCGTGCCGCTGTGTGCATTGCCTGCTTGTTGCCGCCGACAGTGTTGATGGGGGCGACCCTGCCGGCTGTGGCGAGGTGGGCTGGTGGATCTCGAGTCGGGGTGGCACGCACGGGATTGCTCTATGCCGCGAACACCGTCGGGGCGGTGATGGGCGTCCTGGTGGCCAGTTTTTACTTGTTGCGCCTGTTCGACACGGTCACCGCCACGTTTGTGGCGGTCGGGGTGAACGTGTTCGTGGCGCTGGCGGCGTTTGTCCTGGCCGCACGATGTCCGCAAACGGTTGTTCCCGTTGCGCCAGAGGCGCAGCCGATTGTCACGCGCCC
>DQEK01000283.1:2720-5493 GCA_003533545.1 Acidobacteriota bacterium
GTTTGGACGCGCCAGCTGTCGCTGTTGTTTGGTGCGACCGTCTACAACTTTTCCTTAATTCTCGCGGTATTTCTGGCCGGTCTCGGCGCTGGGAGTCTGGTCGGCGCGCGAATCGCACGACATGCCGAGCGCGCAGACCTGGCGCTGGGATGGTGTCAACTCGGACTGTTAGCGGCGATTCCCGCTGGGGCTTACATGATCGGATACCAGATTCCGCTCTGGGAGGTTGGCCCCACGTTTCTGCCGGAGGTGTCGACGTCACGTGGATTGCGGTTCTTGTACGACATTGTCCGATGTTTCGCAGCGATCGGGCCCGCCGCTCTTTTGTGGGGCGCGAGCTTTCCGCTGGCGCTTGCCGCCGCGAACACGGGCGAGTCAGATCCTGGACGCTTGGTGGCGCGGGTGTCGGTCGTCAATACCGCCGGCGCGCTAGTCGGGACCATTCTGTTTAGCCTGGCAGTTGTGCCTGGGGCCGGTACCCACCGAGGACAGCAGTTATTGGTGGCGGTGGCCGCCGTGGCCGCGTTGCTAATGCTCACCGGGGGTGGGCGTCGCCGCGCTGACGAGTCAGTGTCGCCAGTCGTCGGTGGTCCCCCCGCGGTAGTTTTCGGGGCGGCCGTACTTGTTGTATCGCTGATCGGCGTGTGGGCGGTGCCGCGGACGCCTAACGGGTTGGTTGCTTTGGGTCGGGATGTTGGGGGGTGGGACACCATCGCGGCGTACCACTTCGTCGAGGAAGGGGTGAACGCGTCGGTTGCGGTGACCGACAGCGACGCGGGTTACCGGCAGTTGCACATTAGTGGCAAGGTGGTGGCCTCAACCATGGACCTCGACATGCGCATTCAACGGATGCTAGGCCATGTACCCGCGCTGATTCACGGGGCGCCGCGCAGCGTCTTGATTGTTGGCATGGGAGCCGGGGTCACGGCTGGGTCGTTTGTGACCCATCCCGAGGTGGAACGGATTGTCATTTGCGAGATCGAGCCATCGGTGCTCGACGCGTCGAATCACTTTGCAGTCGAGAACCATGCGGTGTTGTCAGACCCCAGGACCGAGGTGATTTACGACGATGCGCGGCACTTTCTCGCGACGACCGGCGAGCAGTTCGATGTCATCACGTCTGACCCGATTCATCCGTGGGTGCGGGGTGCGGCGAGTCTCTATTCGGTTGAGTATCACGAGCTGGTCAAGGAGCGGTTGAAGCCCGGGGGCGTTGTGGCGCAGTGGGTGCCGCTGTACGAAACTGACGAGGTGTCGGCCAAGAGCCAGATCGCGACGTTCGTTGGATCGTTTCCGAATGCGACGTTGTGGAATAGTGATTTTCTCGACGTTGGGTACGACCTCGTCCTCGTTGGACAGGCCGGTCGTTCTCGGCTCGATGGAGACCAGATTGCATCGCGGCTTCTGAACGACCAGCGACTTTGGCGGTCATTGGACGAGGTGGGACTCGGGTCGACTGTCGAACTGCTTCAGACCTACGCCGGGCAGGGGCGAGACCTCGAGCCGTGGCTCCGGGACGCTGCGATCAACCGTGACCGAAACCTGCGCCTCCAGTATCTGGCTGGTCTCGCGCTCGACCGACAAGATGCCTACGGTATCTACGAGTCGATTGTTGGATACCGGGAGTACCCGAGTGATTTGTTCCAGGTGTCTCCGGACGACGAAGCGGCGTTGCTGCGCGTGTTCTAGGTGAGTACGCCTCGACCGTCGGTTGGCTGACACCAGCCGCCGTGGTTACACGTGAAGCAGGTCGTGGGTGTTGATGGGCAGCTGCTCGTCATGGCAGGAGCGGTGGGTTGGCGCCGTCAGACTCGCCGGGGTCTTCTTCGCCGGCAAAAGCACGAATCGCTTCCAGGATGATTGGGCCGAGGTCTTCGGCCCTGCGGGTGCCAATGCCGTAGCACGCGAGTAACTCGCCCGGTGTGGTGGGACGGCGGCGAGCGAGGTCGCGTAAGGTGTTGTCGTTGAACACGACGTAAGGGGGGACGCCCCGAGCCCGCGCGACCTCAAGGCGACACTGGCGTAACACTTCGAAGAGCTCGCGGTCGACTCCCTGCCAGGTCGCCGGGTCGGTGGCTGTCCGTCGCCGAGTTTGCCCGGGAGCAGGACGAGGTTGTCGGTAGAGTTCGACGTCGGAGTGCCCTTTAAGTGCGGCCACTCCGGCATCGGTCAGTTGCAGCACGGGGTAGGGGCCATCGGTTCGGCGCAGGAACTCCTGCTCAGTCAATTGATCGAGATACCCTCTGAGTTCTGCGACGGGGACCTCGGAGAGCAGCCCAAACGTGCTCAGGTCCTGGTGTCGTTTCGCGGTCACCTGGTCGGTGGACCGTCCTCTGAGTACATCAATGACGTGGCCGACGCCCCAGCTCTGTCCAATGCGCGCCACCGTCGACAGGACCTTCTGACACAGGGTATTCGGGTCGTCGATGCGTTCGAGTTCTTTCAAGCACCAGTCGCAGGCCTCGCACGCGTCGCGTTCGTAACGCTGTCCGAAATATTCTACGAGTACACGATGACGGCAGCGCGTACCACCGGCATAACGTTCCATATCGCGCAAGAGACGGCGGGCGGTATCAGAGAGCTCACCGCTTTGTTCGAGCATCTGGCGCCACCGGGCAAAGTCGGCACCCGAGTAGAGGAGGACACACTCGGCTTCGAGGCCATCGCGCCCGGCGCGTCCCGATTCCTGCTGGTAATGTTCGACTGAACGCGGGGCACCGGCATGAATGACGTAGCGGATGTTCGACCGGTCGATTCCCATGCCAAAAGCCAC
>DQEK01000173.1:0-655 GCA_003533545.1 Acidobacteriota bacterium
CCGGGGCCGTGCACCTGCAATCCGAGGGTCGATTGGCAGGGTGCTGGGTGATGCCGATCGAGGAAGACCGTCCGAACGGGAACGAATCAGGACTCTCAGACGTCATTGACGATCAAGATTCTGAGGCCCGCCTTAAGGTCATCGTGCGCTCAAACGGTACGGTCACCTATGTCGGCAAGGACATCGCTTATCAGCTCTGGAAATTCGGACTGCTGGGACAGAATTTTCACTATCGATGGTTCCAAACGCAGCCGTCCGGGCGCCCACTTTGGGCGACTTCTAGCGCCCCACCAGCGCCTTCGGACACCAAGACACCGCCACCTTTTGGTCGGGCAGGCGCGGTGTACAACGTCATCGACACCCGTCAGAGTTATCTGCAACTCTTGCTGGTACAAGCACTACGTGCCTTACAACACCCGGAAGAAGCCGAGCGGTCCATCCATTTCTCGTACGAAATGGTCGCCCTCTCCAGGGCCACTGCCAAATCTCTCGGCGTCTCGGACGCCGACACGGGTGACGACAAGGCATTCGTCGAAGTCTCCGGACGCAAAGGTCTGGGTGTAAAAGCCGACGATCTCTTGAACCAAGTAACGGCCCACGCCCTTCGCGAGGTCAACGCACGACACGACGACCTCGAAGCGGGCGACCAGCAGCT
>DQEK01000173.1:974-4121 GCA_003533545.1 Acidobacteriota bacterium
AAGCGGGCGACCAGCAGCGCATCGCCGCCATAATCGGCACCGCCGCGGTGCGTTATTTCATGATTAAGTTCACGCGAACCAAGGTCATCGCCTTCGACATCGACGACGCGTTGAGCTTTGAGGGAGAAACCGGACCATATTTGCAGTACGCCGTCGTACGGGCTCGAAAAATTCTCCAGAAACTCGAAACCCGGAACGGCATTGACGCGTCGACACTGCGTCATGTGCTCGCATCGACTCCGAGCGATGGCCTCACCGATGCGGCTGGGGACGATTTGTGGGACCTGATACTCGAAGCGTCTCGACTCGATGAAATCGCCGAGCAGGCCGTCCGCACGCTCGAACTTTCAGTATTGGCCAAGTACACATTCGGCCTAGCACAACGTTTCAACGCCTTCTATCACAGCAATCCTGTGCTCGCGGAGAACGATGATGCCGTACGACTCTGGCGGGCGGGCGGGGTCTTATATTTCGAATCACAAATGACCCACGCCCTTTCGCTCATGGGATGTGAAGTACCGGAGCGCATGTAGGGCGTCTCCCCTGCGACCCGTCTCTTCATGGTTTAGGTTTCCGGATCTTGCCGTGACGGGCCACCCGCACGATCGAGCGTTACAACTGTCTCGACATGCGGCGTATTCGGGAACATGTCAAACGCGTGCACCTGCGCTAGGCGATAACCTGCCGCCGTCAGCACCCTGAGATCACGCGCCTGGGTCGCCACATCGCACGACACGTACACGATACGGTCCGGGCAGCACCGCGTGAGTCGTACAGCCACTTCCGGTGAGAGCCCCGTTCGTGGCGGGTCCACGATAACCGCAGCGCCTCGTAAACTGTCGGTTCGCTCCAGGTATGCCTCAACTGATGTTCTTACCAAGCTAATCGCAGGAATAAGTGGGTTGGCATTGAAGACTAGGTCACGCGTAGCGGCGGGATCGCGCTCGACGGCCGTCATGCGACCACCCCGCGCAGCAGTGATACTGACGGCGAATAGGCCCACTCCCGAGTACAGATCCACAACCTGTTCGCCGACCGTCAGACGTTCAACCGCGGCGACCAAACCCGGAACCAGATAACGATTGGCTTGGAAAAAGGCGTCCGGGTGACGACGGAGTGAGAAATCTCCGACGTCCCGGGATACAAGAAACGCCGCCACCCCATCGGTAACGTGCGGGTCGCCAGCCACCACCGTCGGCGGGCCACCGATAGAGGTTGAACTCATTGACACCCCGGTCAAACCGCTGGTCGACGCCACCTCGCGGAGCGCTGCACCCCCGGCATGGAGGTCGCCGGCGACGACGGCATGCAAGGTGCGTTGGCCCCCGGCCAGGTCCTCTGCCAGCATGAAACTCTGAATGCCACACGACACCAAACGGCGGGCACGAGAAGCCAACCCGTCAATTAACCGCTCTGTCTCTGGTAGCAGTTGGCCGGTATCGGTAGCTGCGCAGACGCGATGAGACCCTTCTTCCAGGAACCCCACCTGGTCATCACCCACGTGGAGGCGGGCACGCATCCGATAGCCCCTCTCCGGCGATGCCGCCACCGAAGGTATCTCATCCAACGTTATGTGTCCGACCCGTCGAAATCCGTCCCGAATAATCTCTGCCTTCAGAACGAGTTGGCGCCGGTACTCGATGTGAGCGAAAGACTGCCCGCCGCACTCAGGCGGTGTTGACACGAGCCGGCGGTCAGGACTGGGTTCCAGCACGTCCACGACATTTGCGAAGACAACATCGCGCCGACGGCGCTCAACCAGGGCCCTCACGCGCTCACCGGGAATGGCGCCGCTCACCAACACAATCTGTCCGCCGTGACGCCCGATCATTCGGCCACCAACGGCTGGGCGCTCGATGCTCACCTCGATGATGTCTGGATTCGACATGACTCCTGAGGCCACGAGGCCGAATAACCCGTCCCTTTAGGCCGGCCAGCGGGGCTAATCGAAGCGAACGGTGGGTAGGCGGTAGCGCTCCCGCAGGAATCGATCTACGCAGACAGCCCGGGCTTTCACATAGGCCGCCTCAGTCATCCGGGCTCGAAATGGAGCCAACTCAAGGTCGGCACTGCCTCCTAGTTCTTTGAGATCCGGACCGGCCACCGAGCGGGTCAACGCCATCAACTCCACATCGGCGTCGACCAGTCGTGCGACCACGGCTGCGCGGGCTGCGCCGCGCGCTTGCCGTCCCTCGCCCCGTAGTCCATCCACGACCTCGACCAACCGGTGCAACGCGCCGTGCAGGCCTGGCGCCGGCTCTCTGGACGCCAACAGATTTGAGGCCTGCGTCAGCACACGATCGAGATGGACCGGTAAACTGGAACGGCGCCGGGTGGAACCGGAGACCTCCCCCGTCTGGGCCGACGCGCCGCCCTCGGGGACAATGTCAGCCGTGGTCGCGGCAACCGCACGTCGCCACTCCTCAAACACCTCAAGGATGTCGGCTTCGCAGTGCTCCACCCTGAGCGGTCGGATAGATCCACCGGACGCCCGCTGGCGTTCCAGCTTTCTGTCAATCCCTCGAACCACTACCGACAGCGGCACACCAGCTTCGGCCCATCCGCAGACACGGTCGAAGGCCGGTCCAACGATACGGATCAGGTGACCGCGATTCTGTCGGCAGAGATGCCCCTCAATCTCACGACAATAGGTGCCTGGGTCCATCAGTCACTCGGTCTCGGCGAGCGCTCGTCCTGCTCGTCGTCCCTGGCCCCAATACCAGACCACACACGTCGAAGCCCGTGCAGGGTCAGGTCTGGGTTAACGTGATCAATCGTCGAGGTCTCGTGGGCAATCGTAGCTGCAAGTCCCCCAGTCGCCACGCACACCGCGGCCGGCCCCTCGCCAAGCGCATCGCGCAATCGAGCGACAACGCCCTCCACCATGGCCACGTAACCAAAGTACAAGCCGGACCGCATCGAATCGACAGTGCTCGTACCAATCAGCCGCTCGGGTCGGTGCACATCGACGCGGGGCAACCGGGCCGCCCGCTGAAACAACGCGTCCGCTGAAATCTCCACGCCGGGGCAAATCACACCACCAACATAGTGGCCGGCGACCGAAACCACATCGAAGGTCGTTGCTGTTCCGAAATCGACCACGATGACCGGACGGCCAGCGCGACCGTACTCGGCCACCGCGGCAAC
>DQEK01000244.1:0-2593 GCA_003533545.1 Acidobacteriota bacterium
TGGTAGTGTCGGTCGTGAAGCTGAACAGTGTCTTACCGGCCGTCACATACAGCGTGCGCAAGTCAGGCCCGCCGAAGGCAGCATTCGTGATGGTGTCTTCTGGAATCGGGATATGTTCGAGCAACTCGCCACTTGGTGAGAATACGTGGATACCGGCCACAGTATCGAGGGTCTCACTCGTGCCGCGGCGTTGGTTCAATCCAGCTGCAACGTACAAATTCCCCTCACGGTCGATGGTCATTCCATCACCGCTCCGACCTGGGAAAAAATCGTGGAAAATCCTCATGTTGCTGGCGGTTCCCTCTGCACTGAGGTCGTAAGCACGAATTAAGCGCGGACCCTCCGCGCCCTGCTCAGTCTCGAGCACGTACAACGTTGAGTCGTCTGGCGAAATCACAACCCCATTCGGTCGTGTAACATCCGGTTCGGTCAGAATGCGTTCGACCCTCCCGTCTGGATCGATGCGGTAGACACCGTGCACTCCCGTCTGGTCCGGACGTGAATTCGGCCCCGGCCGGTCTGTGAAATAGATGCGCCCCTGACCGTCGAAGGTCAGGTCGTTCGGCCGGTGTAACTGCTTACCTTCGTACTCGTCCGCCAAAACCTCGACCTGGCCAGTCTCGATGTTCGTCCGGGTAACCCGAGGCAGCGCAGTCTCACCATCACCGCCTTCACAGGCCAACAGGCGCCACGCGCTGTCAAAAAGCAGGCCATTAGCGTCGTTGCTAGGTTGCCGAAAGGTCGAGAGCTGACCGTCCACCGAGAACCGCATGATGCGGTTGTTGCCCAAGTCGGTGAAATACACCGAGCCGTCTTCTGCCACCGTCGGCCCCTCCGTAAACGCCACGGTGGTTTCGACCGTGACGGCACGAGACGCCCCCGGAACGGACACCGGGGCCTCAAGCGGCGCGGACGTGCCGATCTCAGAGGAACAGGCGACCGTCAACCCGATCACAGCGACTAGCGCAATGACTGCCGCTTTACGGACAACAACTAGCATATGGCTCCTCACAGAAGTAGCAGACGGCCAGCGCGAGCGACCTCCGCCGGTCTCAAGACCCGAGGCCGGTGTCCAACCCAGGACGCGAAACTAGTTCGGCAACGTGAAGGAAATCATCTCCGGAGGACGTCCACCGATCGCCAGCGCGATATGTTGCTTACCGTTAACCATGTAGGTCATCGGCGTGCCGATGGCACCGGTAGGTAAGTCGATTGAACCCAGTTCTTCTCCAGTTTCCTTCGATCGAGCGACCAAACGTGGCCCCCCGTCGCTACCGCCTGCTGAGAGCGCACTGACCACCAACGTCTTCGTTAACACCGGCCCGCCCGCCCCGTCGCCGCCCAACGGCGGCAGGTTAAGGTCGCGCAACATTGGATGGTTACGGTAGCGGTCCCCATCGCCGAGCGGCACCATCCACTCGTGCTCGCCGGTGTTCATGTCGATGGCCGTCATCCGAGAGTAGGGAGGTTTGAGCAGGGGCAGCCCCCGCGGCATCAACGCACCGCTCCTGGAGGGCCCGAGCCCCCGCCCCGCGAGTCTGTCCGCTTCCGGCGCCCCGTGGGTATACGCCACTGTAGCTCCCAACGCGGGGTCCGGCTCATAAAGCGTGATAACGACAGCGTTGTTCCGTGACGGCACGTACAACACGCCAGTCTCCGGATCGACGGCGGCGCCCGCCCAAGTCGCCGCACCACCATCCGGTGGCCTCATCAATGTGCCCTGCCAACCGCCCTCGACTGGCCTGGAAGTCGGCGTGAACAGCGGACCCAATCTAAAGGGTTTCACCACCTCGATCGCCATCTGACGGATCTCTGGTGTGAAATCCACCAAGTCGTCAATCGTGACTCCCTGATACTCGAAGGGCGCCGGCTTGGTCGGAAACGGTTGAGTTGGCGAAACGTACTCATTGGGCATGTTCGTCTCGGTCGGCACCGGCCGCTCCTCGATCGGCCAGACCGGGTCACCGGTCACGCGGTCAAACGTGTAGACGAACCCCTGCTTGCTGACCTGTACCAGCGCCTTGATGTCACGGCCATCCACGGTAATGTCCACCAGGTTGGGTGAAGTTGGAAAATCGTAATCCCACAAGCCGTGGTGCACGGCTTGGAAGTGCCAAACCCGCTCCCCCGTTTCCACCTCAACCGCAATAATCGACTCCGAAAACAAGTTGTCACCAGGCCGATCCGCACCGTAGTAGTCATTGGTCACCGTGCCGGTCGGCAGGTAGACATGACCCAACTCGTTATCGCCAGCCAGAAACGACCACACGTTGCCGTTCCCGGAATAACGCCACGACTCGTTCAGCCAGGTGTCCGCCCCGAATTCGTCCGCGCTGTTGGGGACAGTGTGAAAATCCCATGAGTGCTCGCCGGTTCTGACATCCCACGCGCGTACCCACCCCGGCACCGCTTCCTTCGTGATCCGCCGATCGGCAACCTGCGAGCCGTGGATCACCCGATCGCGGACGACGATAGGAGGCGAATGAATCCCGTAGAGCAGCGCGTTCAGGTAATCGCGATCCTCGCGTATCGCGCGGGGCAACCCGACCATCGCATCGACCATACCGCTGCCATCAGGGCCGAAATCCGGACA
>DQEK01000244.1:2994-6026 GCA_003533545.1 Acidobacteriota bacterium
TCATCGTCCTCACCGTCGGTCCAATACGCAACTCCCCGCTGCACGAAGGTCCCGCTCATCGGCGTGGTGCCCTCTTCGTAGCTCTTGGGATTAAATACCCACAGGGTCTCGCCGGTCGTCGCGTCGACGGCGACCCCTTGCGAGAGTGCGGTGTTGAAATACATGACACCGCCGACCATAAGCGGCGTCACCCGCATACCACCGGGCCGAGGCAGATGCCCCGTCCGGTATAGGTTCGGGGTGTCGGCAACCAGTGACTCGACAATGTCGTCGAGTGGCGCCCACCACTCGCTGCCGTCCGGCATCGTCCGGCTGACCATGGCATCTACCGACGTCCAGCGCCAAGCGATCTCAAGGTCATTGAAATTGCTAGCGTCGATTTGGTCAAGCGGCGAGTACTTCTGGCCTGCGATGTTGCCGCTATAGCTACGCCACTCGCCGTTCTCAGTACCGTAGGTCTGCCACTGACCTGTCTCCTGTGCAGAAACGGCGGCGGGCAAGCCAGTAACCAAGAGTCCGATAAAACCAATCTGCAGCTGCGTCTGGATAAGCGACATACCCGGATTCCTCCGTAGCTAGTACCTCACCAGCACACCTAACCCATTGCCCTTGAAAAGTGCGCTTGGTCCAGGGATCGAAAGTTGGCCGATTATACCGCCCGACAAGCGCCCTCAACGGGACCGCGAGCAAACCCGCTGCTACCGATCACCGCGTCTTCCGGACACGCGAGGAAGATGGCCTTGCAAGTTCGCACGCGACGCCGGATTCGACGACAACGACGACCCGGCCTGCGGCCCTTCACCCATGACCTTGACAGCACCATCAGCGATCAACTGCTTTACCGTGTCTAGATCGGCATCCCGCGTGGAAATTTGTCCCTCTTTACGAGGTCCCAGCCGAAGCACTTTGCCCCTAGAGAGCGAAATTCGAAGGAACCTGGACGTCTGGTTGAGGATAGTGATCATCGAGCAGCGTCTCCCACGCGCGCTCCGATGATACCTGTTCTACCCCGACCCGGCGAACTGCCAGGCCGGCTCGCAGTCAAACACGACGGCCACTTACAACACCAGGTCCACCACCAAGGGCAAGTGATCAGATCCCGGTAGATAGTCACGACCAGTTACCCGCGCCCGAATGGCCGGACCCGAAGGACGGACTCCCTTCCCCAAGACATGGTCGAGTTTTTGCCGGTACCGCAGGCCGATCGCTTGGCCGATCTGTAGCAATCTACGAGCCGGGTCTGCGGGGTCGACGCTCGAGAACAGGTCACTCGTCCAGGGCACGGAGCCGGACCAATCAGCGAATCCGTGAACCCGTGCGACGTCGAGCACCCGACGTGTCGCTTTCTGTGCGATCACCGACCGGTAATACCCGCTGGTGTTGAAGTCACCGCAGAGTACATCGGCCACTGCCGCGTCGCTGAGCGCTCGCTGTTCAAGTACCTGTAGCAGGTGAGACAGCTGACGGACTCGATGGTCCGCTCCCCCGGCAAAGTCCAAATGGAGGCTGACAAGCCGCAATCGTCGCCCGCCGGTGTTGAAGACCTGCACATACGCCGATTTGGTGTCGGGCACGCCACCTTCGGTCTTTAACCGAGCCATCCAACCCAATCGTTCGACCCGGGGCAGGGGCACGCTTAGCCCAAGCTCCGGTGTCACCGTTGGTCGGAACAGGAACCCATTGCCGTACTCCTTGTCGGGGTATGACATCACGGTACGGTAAGTCCACCTATACTCACCGTCGAGATCCGCCGCGAGTCGAGCCAGCGTGTTCGTACCGCCGACCGGGACAAGAGCTTCTTGGACCGCGATGACGTCGGCCTCCCGCAAGCTCGGCAGCGTGGCCAGATGACGACGAATGTGGTCGTAGTGAATCCCACGCTGAAGGTTGTAGGTCACGAGTCGAAGTATCTGACTCATGGCAGCGATTCCAGTCTGCCCCAAGGTGACGTACACTCGCGTTTTCCGCCGGACGCGGAGCGGCCGCTTCGTACACAGACACCCCCCGCCGCCCCGTCGAACTCCGGCCTTACAGGCTTACCCATGGACACATCCCGTTCTGCGGTCGTTAGCACCCTACGCTTCCACCACCTGCTACCCTGACCAGCGTGACGATCTCGCGTGACTGGAAATCCGCCGCCCTGCCCGCTGTGCGACGACGACTCACCGACGCGCTACCATCGAGACCGGACACGAGACTATTGGAAGTGTCTCACCTGCTCGCTAGTCTTCGTTCCGCCCAAGGCACACCTCGATCCTGTCGCTGAAAAAACCCGGTACGACCAGCACGACAATGACCCTGCTGATCCCCGCTACCGGGCGTTCCTCGGTCGATTGGCCGAGCCCTTGCTTGAACGGGTACCCGCCGGATCGGTGGGGCTAGACTTCGGCTCTGGTCCAGGTCCGACACTAGGGCCGATGTTGGAACTAGCTGGCCTGAAGGTGCACCTGTACGACCCATACTACGCCCCAGACCTCAACGTTTGGCATCGTCGCTACGACTTCATTACCGCCACAGAGGTATTTGAACATCTGCGCCATCCACGGGTCGTGCTGGACCACTGTTTCGCCGCGCTGTCGCCGGGTGGCTATCTGGCGATAATGACGAAATGGGTTGACGATCGTGATGTGTTTACGCGCTCTAGGTACATCAGAGACCCAACGCACGTCTGCTTTTTTTCGGCCGTAACCTGCCGGTGGATCGCCCGTCGATGGCGAGTTACGCTTGAGATTCCAGAGACCGACGTGGCGTTGTTTCGGCGAACCGGTCCGACCCTCTCTAGCCCGCCGTCACCCGATCCCGCGGAGGCTGCTCCCACCGATGGCTCCAGTCCTTCAGGATGACCGATGCGCTTTTGCGTTTCCCACACGGTCAGAGTATGCTGACCGCATAGGACGTGTTTCGCGTTTCGACCGCGCGCAAAACTAGGGTCTAGCGGGCCCTTGTTTCCCAACACCTCGATGGGATGGCGCCGCCTCTGGTGCAGCTATTTGGGAACCGGGCACCGACGTTGGGCTGACGTGAACCATGCT
>DQEK01000138.1:0-1870 GCA_003533545.1 Acidobacteriota bacterium
AACTGACGCTTCATCGGCACCCGCGACGCGACCTGGGCGGTCGAAGATCTTGCTGGAGGAAGTATTTCTGGGCAGGGCACCTTGTCCACTGACACCCGTGCCGCCAACCAAGCGGGCACCGTAACCGCCCAGGTCGGCAGCCTCACCGCCGAGGCCCAGGTACGGGTATACGCCCCGCTGCCCTGGTCGGAGAATTTCGAAAGTGGCCGGCCCCCGTTCTGGATCGGTGGCGGTGGCAGTCTCGCCGTGGAAGACCTGAACGGCAATCAAGTATTCCGGAAAGGTGCCTCGCGAACCGGTATACACCGCCACGCCATCTACATGGGTCCAACGACCATGTCGAACTACACGGTGCAGGTCGATGTACTCGCGACCCAGCAGGGTCGCCGCCGCCCAGACATTGGCCTCATTAACAGCGGTTACACTCTGGACCTTCAGGGGAACCGGCAAAAAATCCAACTCCAATCCTGGGCGGCCGAGCTGCGGATTAAGGAAGAGGTAGACTTCCCGTGGGAACCAGACACCTGGTACCGGTTGAAGTTACGAGTCGACATCGAGAACAACCGCGGGACCGTGCGCGGCAAGGTTTGGCCGCGCGACGAGCCCGAACCAAGCGATTGGACGATCACCGCCGAAGATCCGCTCCCTAACCGGACCGGCAGCCCAGGCATCATCGGCTACTCGCCGATCAACATCTACTTCGACAATGTCAGTGTGGTGGAGAACCAATGACCCGACAGTCTGTCACGTATCTCTTGCTGGTTGGTTTCGCGGTGACCGGGGGGGCGCGCATCGCCCAAGCCCAGAGCGACATCGGGATGTTCGGGAATACGCCGGCACGGAACATGGTGTCTGACGAGACCGGCGTACCGGACAACTGGGGCCCACAGACCGGCTCCAACATCCTGTGGACTCAGCCGGTCGGCTCGCAGGCCTACGGCGGGCCAACGGTGAGTAACGGCAAGGTCTATGTCGGCACCAACAACGAGGGCGTACGCAACCCGGCCTACGACGGTGACATGGGCGTGCTGATGGCGTTCGACGCCGAGAGCGGCGATTTCGTGTGGCAAATGGTGCACGACAAACTGTCGGCCGGCCGCGTGAACGATTGGCCGTTGCAGGGAGTCTGTTCGACTGCGTTCGCGGAGGGCGACCGAGTCTGGTACGTCTCGAACCAGGCGCACGTCGTCTGTTTGGACGTCAACGGTCTTGCTGACGGCAATGACGGACCGTTCACCGGAGAAACCGGTACCGGCCCTACCGACGGCGACATCTTGTGGTCATACGACATGATCGGCGAGTTGGACGTCTTCCCACACAACCTTGCGACCGGGTCTCCGCTGATCGTGGGCGACATGCTCTTCACAGTCACGAGTAACGGCGTAGACGAAGGGCACGTGAACATCCCCTCTCCGTTCTCGCCACACATCATCGCGCTCGACAAGAACACTGGAGAGCTCCTGTGGGAAAACACCGACGTCGGCGAGGGCGTCCTGCACGGCAGCTGGACCAACGCGGCCTATGCCGAAATCAATGGCCGGGCCCAGGTCGTCGTCCCCGGTGGAGACGGAGTTGTCTATAGCCTAGACGCCGCAACTGGAGAAACAATCTGGCAGTTCGACGGCAATCCACCGGATTCCGAGTGGATTCTCGGTGGACGCGGCACGCGGAACAACATCCTCTCGACCCCAGTTATCTACAATGACCGGGTTTACGTGGGCGTCGGACAGGACCCCGAGCACGGCGAGGCTCCTGGACACTTCTACGCCATCGACGCGACCGGTACCGGTGACGTCACGGACACCCACAAGGTTTGGAGCCGCGACGGGGAGGACTTCTATCGCACCATGTCGACCGCCGCGATCGCCGA
>DQEK01000138.1:2257-7679 GCA_003533545.1 Acidobacteriota bacterium
GACACGGGTGAAGAGTTCTGGACCTACGACGCGTTCGCCGCCGTCTGGGGCTCACCCTTTGTCGTCGATGGCAAGGTGCTCTTGGGCGACGAGGACGGCGACATCGCCGTGCTGCGGGCTGGCAAGGAAATGGAGCTACTGGGCGAGATCAACATGGGTGCAGCGGTCTACAGCACGCCCGTCGTACGAGACGGCGTCATGTATCTCCTGACCCGTAACCGCCTATGGGCGGTCAAGGCCGGCGCACAGTCGGAACCCATCGGAAATTAAGGCACCGTCGGTGTCTCTGGGTTTTAGCTAGCAGCACACCATCACGGTCCGTGACGGACACAGGGTCTCACGGGGCGGGCTCGATCCGCAGGAGCGCACCGTCATCCTCGTCCGTCAGCAAGTAAAGGAATCCGTCTGGGCCTTCGCGCACTTCCCGGATCCGCTGCCTGAGCTCCGTCAGCATCGATTCGCGCCGCAGTTCCTCTGTCTGGTCATTGAACACGACACGCTGCAGGTGCCCCGTACCGGGGATTCCACCCTCACGCAGAGACCCCACGAAGGCGTTACCTTTCCATGCAGGGAATTGGTCGCCGGTGTAGATGGCCAAGCCAGCGACCGCAATGGCCGGCAGCCACACCACGAGCGGGGACTCCATCCCCTCTTGCGTTGGATGTTCGGTGATCCGAGACCCAGGATAATTTCGTCCGAAACTCACGACTGGCCATCCGTAATTGCGGCCTCGCAAAATGATGTTGATCTCGTCGCCACCGTTGGGGCCATTTTCGTGATTCCAGAGCATTCCCGTTTCGGGGTGAACCATGAGACCCAGCGTATTGCGGTGTCCAAAAGTATAAATTTCTGGCCGATGGCCCGCGTGGTCCGCGAACGGGTTGTCGCTCGGGACGGAACCATCATCGTTTAGCCGCAGGATCTTGCCGCGCAGACTCGTGGGATCTTGCGCGACAGTCCCCACCCTGCCACCAGTGGACATATAGACCTTCCCGTCACGTCCGATGGCAACACGACCGTTAAGACCCGAATTACCCTCGTAGCCTTCGGTGACGATGAGATCTCTGACGTCGGTGAGCGTGCCCCCCTCAAGCGTGCCCCTCGCGAGTGCCGGCGCGCCCATCCCATTTCCGACGGGCTTGGTATAGGTAAGGTAGACCAACTGATTGTCAGCGAACCGGGGATGGGCCGCGACATCCATAAGCCCCCCGTTGCCATCGGTCCTGACCTGTGGCACACCAACGATCGGTTGCGGGTCAAGTACTCCGTCACGAATGACACGGAGGCGACCGGGCCGTTCGGTGACGAGCATCTCACCGTCGGGAAGAAACGCGAGCGCCCATGGGTGCGAGAGCCCTTTGGTCACGACACTGACCCGGATCTTGTGCTGTTCAGCGGTGTCGAACACCCATGGTCCAGCTCCCAAGGGCGGCACCGGCACACCGATAGCCTGGCTTTGCTCCTGAGCGTGGCTATTCGGGACTGAACAGACCAGCAACACCGCGACCAAGCGAACGGAATGTCTAACTCTCATGCGAACCTCCAGCACAAACCAAACCGGGACGGAAATTCACCATTGCCCATACTGTAACGGGGAGCCTCATCCTCTTGGACCTTACGGCAGCGGGAGAAGTGCTTGACGCCCCTCAGGCAGACGCTGGTCAAACGCCGCCAACACGGCGGCATCCGCCGCATGAGCCCCCATCAAGCCGACGACATCCACCAAGTCCTGTTCGCCGAACGCGCGCACCGCGCGCGCGTAGGTCTCCGCATCGACGTTGTGATCGTCGAACAGCTCGCGTGCAAATGCGATGAGGGCGGCGTCCTTCTCGCCGACGGCCGTCAACGGCCGACGGTGGCGAACGACCTCGATCAGTTCTGGCTCCAAACCAACTTCCAAAGCTCTGGGCTCATGCGCGGTCCAGTCGTACTGCGAATCGTGGGCTCTCGCCGTCACCAGGATCGCCAAGTGCATCAGCCGGGGACCAACCCTAGATGCCAGCGACTGCAGCCCCGCTCCGTAGCTTCGGATATGCCCCGGACCGATCCCCGATGGAGACAACATGCGGCCGTAGAGCTCTGATACCGACGTCTGGCTCTCCTGGCTCTGAAGGAGCAACCGACTCCTCGAATCTGGGTAGATGTCGTTCGAATGCGTGAACGGTAACGGGAGGGACTGCCGCCAACCTACCGGCATCTGCTGATTGAACGCCGTGAGCGTCGCCGCGGTCGAAGCATAGCGGCCCATCACATCGATGACATCGACGAGATTGGTCTTCCCCAGCAATGCCAGCGCCCGCGCGTAGGTGTCGGCACCGAGTTGCCGTGTGCCGAACAACTCACGACCGACCTCGATGATGATCGCGTCTCGGTCGCCCAATTCGTTGAGCGGCCGCCGGTGCCTCACAATGTCGATGATTCCGGCGTCAAGCCCAACAGCAAGCGCCTCGAGTTCGTGGAGGGCCCACTCGTACGGCTGGTCGTATTCCCGCGCCGTCGCCAAAATCGTTAACTCGGTCAACGAACGTCCCATCGGAGCGGCCCACCGAAGGTTGGTCCCAGACCCATGAAATCTCAGGGCTGCCGCGCCCATGAGGGGCCCGGCCAAGCGCTTGGCTCGAACTGCCGCATCGTACGTCGCTCGCCGCTCAACATCGAGTTCAGACCGTTCGATCGGTGGAAGGCGACTTCGAGAATCCGGGTGGACGTCTTCGGGCAGCTGGCCGGCGTGAACGACCTGGAGTCCCGTCAGAATGGACCCAGCCCACACAAGTACGACCGCCGTCTGTACGCATCGCCTCATCCCGCCTCCTTGTGTGCTGAAGGGTGCTATTGCGCTCTATTCTATGTGGGTCTTCGTGGCAATCGCGAGGGGACTGCCCGATTGCGGTAAAAGGCTGGGCGATTCATCAGCGTAGCATTGGGGTCATGATTCGCACGCCGGTGAAGCACCCCACCCGCTCTGCTCACCGACATCGCGTACTTGGCGCGCCTGCCACATGTGTCGACGCTCATGAGCGGCTATCATCGCGAACGCTATTCCTAAGCTGAACCTAACAAGGGGCATCACCGGTGAGCGCACCGTAGCTCGCCTCAGGTCGATAGCTCGGGCCCCCTGCAGTCGTGCCGCGATCTCGTCCTGGCAAGACAGGAACGCATTCAGCGTCTCTGACAATTGCAATTGGACTGACTGAGGCCGAAATACTTTCGGCGCTGTAAACCTCCGCTTCACTGGCGGTTCCATGGATTGCACGAACCACATCTGCAACCGGCCGTAGCGATGCGGGCCCGGTCCAAGGCACCGCTGGCGCCTGGCCTGCTCAATGGATTCGTCCAGCCTGGGTAGATAAGCTCGGGCCGTCACGTTCAGGTGTTCAAGACACTGCCCGATGGACCACGCAGCGGACTCCCGGCGCCAATTGAATGCCGACTGTGACAATCCGGAAATCAGTGTGTTGGCATCCGATTTAATGAGTCTGAACTGTCGGCCCAAGTTTTCAAGTTCGTCCATCGTGCCCACGGGTTCATAAACGTCGTCGGGTAAAGGTGGCTTAGTGGCACAGCCGAGTGCACCGGGTGCCAGCTACCAGCCTGGTGACCAGCGCGGTGTGGGTCAGGGAACGGGAACCCGGTCCTTCAGTTCCTCGAACCAGTTAAAGACAGCTACCAAGTTAAGAGGAGCAAAAGTGTCGTCCGACTGTGTGCCGGTACGTTGCGTCATCAAGAAACGAGTGCCGTCTGGCGCAAGGTCAAACAGGGGGCGGACGGGACGAGTCGTTTCATAGCGCCCTTGGAACACAAGCCGTGGATTCCCGGCGTCGAAGGTGACGTCAGTTGTGATTGGCACCGCCAGGACCGAATCGCCAGTCGAGTAAAACAACTCGCGCCCATCTGGCGACCATAGCGGATGGACTCCTCCTTGTGCGGACACCTTCCATTTCCCACCACCCACGTCTGGAAATGGTCGAACATACACATTCGCCGTACCGTCCTCGTTAGATTCATACGCAATCCATCGACCATCCGGCGACACTCGAGGCCGTGTTTCCGAAAATTCAGTCTCAAACAACGGGGCCACGGCCTGGTCATCTCCAGACAACGTATACAAGTCGCCATTACCGCTAGCAAAGATGAGGTCCGCACCATCGGCGGACCAGGTGAACCCTATTTGACTAGCATCGCTCTCCCCTACGCGTTCGACCTCACCTGTGCCATCCGCGTTTTTCATATACAGATTCCCCGAACCATTCCTAGCCGAGGACCACACAACCCGCGCCCCATCGGGAGTCCAAAAAGGGCAGCAATCCGCTGAATCATGAAATGTAAACTGACTAAAGTTATTTCGAGAAATGTCGTACGTAAAGATGTCGCTGTTCCCGTCAGGGTCCCGCACCTGAATCGCCATGCGTGACCCATCAGGAGACAGGCGTGGCGAGGCGTAACGACCAGGTTCCGCCGGCAACAATTCTTTGTTACCCTCCTGGTCCACCCAGACCAAATCCAATCCAGCGGCCCCGCCCGTTGTTCCGCTCACATAGACCAACGCCCCATCTTGGGCGATGTCGAAGTTTGCCTCACCTCCAGCCCCCATCAAGACTTCCTCAATCACAGGAATGGGTTCAGTCGTGACCGTGAGGGTGCCCAGGTCGAACCCGACGGCTCGTAGTGTGCCGCCTACGCCGTACACAATATGCCCGGTGGGCACATAACGTGCGCTACTCCCTCCAGGAAACAGCACGTCGTACTCCCCAGTCTGCAGGGACAGCACCGCAACCTGCGCATTCTCAAGAGGACCATTCGTGCGTATGGTGAACAGTACGGATTCTCCACCGGGAAGAATTTCCGGCCATAGATGATCCCGTTCGCCCTGTTCGGGATCAGGAACGGTTAACGTTTCGACGTCACCGCCTCCGACACCCACACGTAGCAGACCACTCTCGGGATTCCCTGTGGCGAACACAATCGTGTCGTCCGAGCCCCAACTTGCCCCACGCGGTCCACCCGGAATGTCAGTGATCGTCACAGGTGGCCCACCCAGGATCGATACACGCTGCAGGGACCTGTTGCCATCGAAAAATCCCACACGAGTACCGTCAGGGGAAATAAAGGGATTCCGAGGGTCCAGGCTCAGGCCAGTCAGTGGAGTCGCCTCGAACTCATCCAAGGAACGCACAAAAAGGTGGCTCTGCCCATCAAATAACCCTCGATACACCATGCGAGTTCCATCAGGTGTGAGGGCGACATTAATGTTGAAAATGGCCTCTAACGGTTCCGATGGTGGAGGGGTCAGGCTTGCCCGTGCGACGCCAGGGGCTGGAACAGCGGGTGGTTGAAGGAGAAGAAATGACGCACCGGCAGTGAGAAGGACGCCCAGCACACCGACACCGAGGGCAATTTTCGGCCGTTGCCAGAACTGCAATGG
>DQEK01000005.1 GCA_003533545.1 Acidobacteriota bacterium
GAGTGAGGCGCTCACCTCGGTGCTCATCTTCATCAATAAGAAATACAAGATCGACGGTGCAGGCCTGCGAATCACCGGAGCACGGATGGGCGAGGCCGCGTGACTCTCGCCACTCGGAACGTCGACGCGGCGTCACCGTGGGCGATCCTGCCGATCAAGTCGATGCAATCAGCAAAGCAGCGACTGCAAATGGTCCTGACGGCTCCTGAACGGCAGTCTCTCTTCCGTGCGATGGTCTCTGACGTGCTCGCAGCAATCGGTCAGTCGACTACCCTCGGCGGACTCGCGATCGTCACCCGTGATCCGAGCGTGCGGAGTCTGGCTCGGCATGCCGACGCTCGATTCATCCAGTGTGATTTGGTCCAAGGACAGTCGCTCGCAGTGGCCACTGCCGCCAGGACCCTAGGGGCTGAGGGTGTGACAAATATGGTCACGATTCCCGGCGATGTCCCGCTCCTGACCGGAGCCGAGATCGATTTGCTGTGTTCGACGCTCGAACACGAGCGAACGATGAGTCTGGTGCCGAATCGCGATGGCACCGGGACGAACAGTGTCGCCTGCTCCCTGCCTTGCGCAATACCGCTGTCGTTCGGCGAGTCGTCGTTGCACAAGCACTTGACCGCCGCAAGAAACAGGGGGCTGCAAACGCACGTCGTTCGTCTTTCTGGTCTGTCTCTCGACATAGACGTTCGCTCCGATGTGGTCGAGTTCCTGAAGCACGACGTCAGCACTGCGTCGCGGACCTTCCTACTGAACAGCGGCATCGCCCATCGGTTCTAGTGGCCATGCGGAAAGCCGACGCGAGCACGATGATGCAGGCGGCTCGCGATCTTCGCGATCAGGGTCATGGGAGTATCGTCAGCTACTCCCGCAAAGTCTTTATTCCTCTGACACGTTTGTGCCGGGATGTTTGCCACTATTGCACCTATGCACAGGCCCCACGCGATATCAGAAACCCGTACATGTCGCGCGATGAGGTGCTCGATGTGGCTCGGGCAGGAGAGCAGGCGGGCTGCAAGGAAGCGCTGTTCGCGTTGGGCGACAAGCCAGAACTTCGCTATCCCGTCGCGCGGGAAGCCCTAACCGAACTCGGGTGCGAAACCACCATCGACTATGTCGCTCAGATGGCAGACTTGGTACTGCAGGAAACCGCTTTGTTGCCGCATATCAATGCGGGCGTCATGACGGCGGAGGACATGGCCATGCTCCGGGAGGTGTCGGCATCACAAGGCCTGATGCTGGAGAGTGCCGCGACGCGCTTGTGTGAAGAAGGTGGGCCACACGACGGATCGCCGGATAAGCACCCGCAACGCCGCCTCGACACCATTCGACTCGCGGGCGAGCTGCGTGTGCCCTTCACGAGCGGTCTTCTTATCGGCATCGGAGAGTCCCGGTCGGAGCGCCTGGAGTCGCTGCACGCGCTGCACGACCTCCACAGTCAATACGGCCATATCCAAGAGATCATTATTCAAAACTTTCGCGCCAAGCCAGATACGTTGATGGCGAATGCCGCGGAACCCGATCTCGGGGAGTTGCAGTGGACGATCGCGAGCGCACGCCTGCTGTTTGGCCCGGAGATGAATATTCAGGTTCCACCCAATCTGAACTCCGGTGACCTGCAGCGTCTCGTCGATGCGGGCATCAACGATTGGGGTGGCGTGTCTCCGGTCACGCCCGATTTCGTCAATCCCGAGGCCCCCTGGCCACACCTCGCGTCGCTGGCGCAAGAGACGGCTCGCGCGGGTAAGACCTTGGTGGAACGTCTGACTGTGTACCCGTCGTATCTTCAGGCAACGGCGGACTGGGTGGCGCCGGCGGTCAGGTCACGGGCGCTGCAAATGATCGACAGCGAAGGCTACGCTCGCAGCGATGCGTGGTCACCCGGACACACATCACAGGTACCGTACGACCTGCCAACTCGCTCTCGACGCGCGAGCGCCAAGCAAGGCGCCGGTCTGAGCGATAGCTTGGTCGAAAGTCTGAAGCGAGCTCAGGGTGGCGACGAATTGTCAGAGTCCAGCATCGTCGAACTGTTTAGCGCGCGCGGGGCGTCATTCGCTGCGGTGTGCGAGGCAGCGGAGGCCCTACGCGAGGTCGTGAACGGCGATACCGTCAGCTACGTCGTCAACCGCAACATCAACTACACGAACGTCTGTTACTTTGGCTGCGGGTTCTGCGCGTTCTCCAAAGGCAAACACAGCGAGACCCTTCGCGGTCCCTCGTATGACCTCGAACTAGAGGAGATCGCCAGGCGCACGCGTGAAGCCCATGCGCGTGGCGCGACTGAGGTCTGCATGCAAGGCGGCATACACCCGCAGTACACGGGCCACACCTACCTTGAGATTTGTCGTGCCGTCAAGACCGCCGTTCCGGAGATGCATATCCACGCATTCTCGGCGTTGGAGATTTGGCAAGGCGCCGAAACGCTGGGTGTGAGTGTCGCGTGGTTTCTCGAAGAACTGCAGGCTGCGGGCCTGGGCACCCTACCGGGGACGGCTGCCGAGATATTGGACGACGAGATCCGCGCGATCATTTGTCCGGACAAGATCAACACGCAGCAATGGCTCGATGTCATTGGCACAGCGCACGATGTCGGTTTGAAAACAACCTCGACGATCATGTTCGGCCACGTGGATCAACCCCATCACTGGGCGCGACACCTGCTGCGCCTGCGATCGTTGCAGCGACGCACCGGCGGTATCACTGAATTCGTTCCGTTACCGTTCGTGCACCTCGAGGCTCCACTCTATCGACAAGGTATGAGTCGAATGGGTCCCACGTACCGGGAATCGGTACTGATGCATGCCGTCGCACGGTTGTCGTTGCACCCCTACATTACGAACATTCAAACCTCCTGGACGAAGATGGGCATCAACGGTGCTCGGGCATGTCTTCAGGCGGGCGCCAATGACCTCGGCGGCACATTGATGAACGAGAGCATCAGTCGAGCGGCAGGGAGCATTCACGGCCAAGAGTTGTCGCCGCGTCGAATCGAGCAAGTGGTGGATTCGTTGCAGCGAATCCCTCAACAGCGCACGACGCTCTACCACACCGTGTCAGACGAGAGCTCAGCACAATCGTTCGATTCGCTCCCGCTTGAGAGCGTCGACAACACGACGGTTTCTCGTCAGCGACGTCCGCCTTCCGGCGTCGAGAAAAAGCGCCTGGTGCGCAACTCCGCTCTCGGAGCGTTTGGTAGTGAGCATGTGTCCTGATCGTCTCGAACTGATCGCGCTATCCGACATGCCATTGGTTGCCGCCGGCGACGACCTGACCGAGTTAATCGCCAACGCCCTGCAGAGAAGCGATACCCAACTCGACGACCATGATGTGCTGGTTGTGGCCCAAAAGATCGTGTCAAAGGCCGAGGGCCGACTCATCGATCTTGGCACCGTGGTGCCGTCTGAAGAGGCACGACGACGCGCGGGTCAAACCGGCAAGGACCCACGATTGGTGGAACTGATATTGCGTGAGTCCGTTCGCGTCGTTCGCCAGACAGACTCCTTGATCATTACCGAAACCACGACCGGCATCGTGATGGCAAACTCCGGTGTCGACCAATCGAATATCGAGGCGGGCCATGCGTTGTTACTGCCCAAAGACCCTGACCGTTCGGCTGTGACGCTCAGACAACAACTGATGCAACGGCTGTCGAAGACTGTCGGTGTGGTGATCGCAGACAGCATGGGTCGCGCATGGCGCAAGGGTATCGTCGGACACGCGATCGGTGTCGCCGGTGTACAGGCGCTGGTGGACCTTCGCACGTCGCTGGATCTGTTTGGCCGAGCGCTACGCGCTACCCAAATTGGGTTAGCCGACGAGATTGCCGCGGCCGCGACCATGGTGATGGGGCAAAGCGGAGAGGGACGGCCGGTCGTTCTCGTCCGCGGATTCGGTGGATTCGATCAGCCGACCAACGCCAGAGAACTGGTGCGCGACAAGGACACCGATCTGTTTCGATGACGGTGAGATACCTTGCACTCTCTGGCGGCGTTGGTGGTGCGAAACTGGCATTCGGGCTGACGCACGCCGTGCCGGCGGGAGAACTGGCGGTCGTCGTTAATACGGGGGACGACTTCGAGCACTTCGGACTGCACGTGTCACCAGACCTCGACACACTGCTCTACACGCTGGCCGGAATCAACAATCCGACGACCGGCTGGGGGCGAGATGCCGAAACCTGGTCATTCATGAGGGCGCTAGAGGAGGTTGGTGCCGCTACGTGGTTTCGGCTCGGTGACAAAGACTTGGCATTGAACGTGCTCAGGACCCATGCGCTGCGCTCAGGAACGACACTGAGTGAGTTTATGGCTGACATGGCCAAACGCTGGGGGGTCGCCAGTCACATCATCCCGATGAGCGATGAGGCGGTCAGGACGGTCATCGAGACCGAACTCGGACCGTTGGACTTTCAGGACTACTTCGTGCGCCGGCAATGCGAGCCCGTAGCGCAGTCGATTCAGTTTCGCGGAGCATCGGATGCTGCGCCCGTGGCGGAGTTGCAGGAGATAATGACCGCCGGCTCATTGGCAGCGGTCATCATCTGCCCGTCGAATCCCTACCTCAGCATCGACCCGATCTTGTCCGTGCCTGGTATCCGCGATGCGCTGGGGTGGTGTGGAGCACCTGTGGTTGCGGTATCACCAGTCGTGTCGGGTGATTCACTAAAGGGACCCACCGCTAAGATCATGAACGAACTTGGCATCGTCTGTTCCGCCACCGCAATAGCGCAGCACTATCATGGATTGATCGATGGCCTGCTTATCGACACCGATGACGCATCGCTCGAGGCGGACATCTCGGATTTTGGTATTGCGGTGAAACTTTCCGATATCGTGATGCGAAGTGCAGAGGATCGCTGCACACTGGCGAAAACGGTGGTGCAGTTCGCCGGTGAGCTTGGGTGCGGCGTCAAGTAGGTGCACAGTTCACGGGCGCAAGGTTCCCGAGCGTAAGGAGGGGGCACCTCCCCGATGCTGCCAGCCTCTCGCGTGACTTGACAACGCCGTCGGGTTGTCTACGATCGGGATGGGCGAAGGCTGAATTCTTCACGTCAGTTCGTCCCCACCAAGTGCTGACCCAACTTTCTTCATGAGAATCGACCTCAATTGCGACATGGGGGAGTCGTTCGGCTCCTACAGCATCGGCAACGACGAGTCCGTGATGCGGAGCATCACGTCGGCGAACATTGCCTGCGGCTTTCACGCCGGGGATCCCTCGGTGATCCGACG
>DQEK01000379.1:0-1132 GCA_003533545.1 Acidobacteriota bacterium
TATGCCTGCAACTGGTATCCCTCCGCGCCAGGCAGCCACCGTGTTGTGTAGGAGACCGGCTCCCGCAAAAACATCGGGTCTTCCACGGTCAGTGTCATCCGCAGGTCGTCTCCGTCACGCCAATAACGCTCTGTTACACGCTTCTGTTGTGACGAGGGAATCCCGTTGTAATCGTCGAAACCCGCGATGTCGAACACAAAGTTCGTGGTCTCCACCAGCAACGCACCGTCCTCGTAGTGGCCTGTTGAGAATCCCTGAACGGTAAACTCGGTTGTCGGGGTCTCGCGACCATCGAGCCAGACTGTGCGTATCTGGTCGTCTTTCTCGTAGCGAAACAGCACCCGATCGGGCCACTGCGTCACTTCCATCATGTAGGGGTCATACTGTAACGCTGGAGATGCTGACGGCACGCAGTCGTACTTCGGCGCGATGGCTTCGTCAAACGTAGCCTGATACGCCAGTCCTCGTTCATTCAGCACCGGAAAATTTTCACCGGGAACCCACGGCATGTTAGGTCCATTGACCCGACGTGCGCGGGGACCGCCATCCCACACCCCGGTGAGACGAGGCACTTCGTCAGGATTGGTCTGTGCCGTCGTCACCGGCACCAAATCACTACTGAAGAGCGCCAGGAACAATACACACACGGCCAATCCCGCGCACCGCCCTGATCCTCGGACGACGCCACCCCCAGCCAAGCTCATGTCGCTCTCCTCTCGCTCCAGTCACCGACGCGGCCTCCGACCGGATTGATGTTACACCGGTTTGTGCAACCGTCTCCATCGAGGCCCGGCTAGGACCGCTGCCGACGGATCACACGGTTCCACCACATCACAACCCCAGTCACAAACATCGCAGGCGGCACGAGCCCAACCACCGCCCAAATCAGCTTGGTCGACCAACCGCCGAACCGACCGAAATGTAGATACGCGAACCAGTAGAGCACTCGGTCGCCCGTCCGCGGATCGAAATTATCCTCTTCCAAGGGGTCCAAATAATCGACCGCGGCCGCAAAGGGTTCAGGAAACGTGAGGTAGACCCCGGTGAACCCCCATATGAAGATGAAGAACACGGTCCAGAACCCGAACGCACTATGCACACTCCAATTCACGCGACGCCAGTTCGCCCGCCA
>DQEK01000379.1:1446-9767 GCA_003533545.1 Acidobacteriota bacterium
CGCCAGTTCGCCCGCCAATCGACCAGGAGGCTCTTTTTCCAACTGAGGATTCCCGGCCACCAGACAACGAGTCCGGTCAGTGAAAGCAGCACCAACAGTAGTGCGCCGACTCCGTTCACACGGCGTCCAGTATCGCCGGTCAGCAAGTTGTCGTGCAGGTCAAGCGCCCAGGTGGTCAGCCGCCAGCCGACCGGCAATGCATTGCCAAGATACTCGCCGGTATAGGGGTCAAAGAACTGCTGCTGCAGCGGATGTCCCACTGGACGCACCCCCATCGTGACAGCAAGCGCCGGGTCCTCTGGGTCAGTCCAGATTTCGATAGCGTCGTTCGGGAATTCCTGCTGCGCGACCGCGATCAACTCCTCAGCACTGAGGCGTGGACCTGCAATGTGCACAGGCCGAGGCTGCGGATCGAAGCGCTGTCGGAGCTCGCTGCGATAGACCAGCACGCTTCCCGTGAGGCTGATGACGACGACATACAGTCCAACGCCAAGGCCCGTCCAGAGATGAATCTGAAACAGCGCCTTGCGGAGCCAGACGCCTTGAGGATGCCTCAGCCAGTTGCCGGTGCTCGCCATGTCGATGACTCTTTACCTCCAAAAACCGACCCAACGCCAGGCAGGCACCGCCAGTTCTCAAGGCGCTCGTCCGCACCCAACACGGCGACAGTCAGTAGCTACCCAACACTCATCACGAACACACCGGACGCGACGAGTAAAACACCGGTTACTCGTCCAACGACATCGCCACGCGGCAGCACCTTCTCTGCCAACACAAAGACGCTGATAACAGCCACCCAGAGCAGGTTCATCACCCCCGCGACGAACAGGAGCGCCATGAGAATCCAGCAGCAACCAACACAGTACAACCCGTGCTCGGTCCCCATGCGGACCACCCCACCGACACCCTCACGCCAATGGCTCATGACGAACCCCATTGGCGAACGGCAATGGGTAAGACAGGCGTTCTTGAGAGGGCTGAACTGAAAGAGCCCGGCAACCAACAGTAGCCCTCCGCCAAGCACCGAGCTCGTGCTGACCATGGCAGGCGACAAAAGCGCCGCACTGCGTAATCCCCACTGGACGAGCGTGGCCACAACGCTGAACCCGGTCCACGCCAACAAATAGCCGACCAGAAACAGCCCAGTTGGGACAAGCGGGTCTTCGTGGCGGTGTCGCCGCCGATTCGCAGCAACGACCATGAGAATGAGCGGGGCAACGGATGGCACCATCATTGCGACCATCATGACGGACCACATGACGAAGAGTAGCCAGATATCGACCAGGTCCCAAGACTCCATGTGGGGCATGCCCATGTCCATCGACATGTCCATTCCGGTCATCTCGTGGGCCAATTTGAACATGTAGCCCCACCCAAGGCCCACAAGGATCACCAAGCCCGCCGTAACAACCAGACGATCTCGACGAAGTACCCGTTCGAGAGGAGTCATCAGTGGTTCCCCGAAACCGATCTCGGTTCGCCAGCGTAACGCCATCCGTTACTCAGAGGAATCCCGATCAGCCAAGCTAAGCAAGGCTAGAAACGCGGGTTCACGACGTTGTTGAAGATCGAGCCGAACGTGTAGTTGATTCCGAACGACACATTGTATCTTGAGTCAGTGGCCAGCTGCCGCCGCTCAAGCAAAATCGCCGCATCACTCATGTCGGCCTTGGCCAGGTAGAGCTGGTCACGCACAAGCGACGTGCTCGCATTCATAAACACCGAAAAGCCCCGGATTATGCGAAATGACAAATTTCCGGAGACCGAATTACTGTATTTAGAGATGTCGCTGAGGAAGGAATTGTACCGATATCGTACCCGGCTGTCGCCCCACGGTTGTTCGACGTCGAACGTCACCTCAACCTCATGGGAGGGCAACATTTCTTCTGTCTTTTCGAAAATCGTCTCCTCCTCGTACTCAAAAGACTGCACACCGACTTCATAAGCCAGCGTCAGACTCCGACGAGACGATTCCGAGTAGGGGAAAACGTTGAACTCGATGCCAGGAAACGCCCGGAGTCGACGAGCTTGATTCAGGAAAGTCGAACGACTCATTTCCCCACGAATCGAGGCGCCCCAGTGCTCCCCTAAGCTCTTGACCACCTGGCCACTGACGCGATTTTGTCGACTCACATTCTTGTACTCGCCCTGGCTCAACTCCGTAATGCTTTCCCTGTACGAGTTGTCTGTTTCGAATCTGAGCTTCCAGTCCTCAGTGGTCCGATTGGCCGAAACCGACCCGCTGTAATTGTGCTGCGTCCGTGAGGCCTCCCCTGACGCGCGGGCATTCATGCTGACCCGAAAAACCCAGAAATTCCAGGGGTCATCCTCCGGCTGGGCCATTATCGGGCGCGCCTCTTCACTCTCGTCTGTCCCGATCTCGATCGCGTCGGCCAAGGGCGTATCAATGATGTAATGTAGGAACCCTACTCGTAGCACTTGAGCGATGCCGGCCCGGGTCTCGTCCTCCGTGTCGGTTCGGCTCTCGGAATACGAATAGGTGACGTCCCGACCACCGAACTCCTCAAGCCCGATGAACGCCAGGGTATGCTGAGTGCCACCACCGCTGCTCTCGTCGGTCACCAGCACATGCACTTCCGCATCGCGACGGTCGCGGACGTAATTAACAAACGTAATCTCTCGTCGCAGATAATCGCGATCGCAGGTTCGGTTGCAGTCGAGGAAAACGCGTAGCGCTTGCACCCCCTCATCCGGTTGCCGCGTATCTCCGTCCGCACCCCAGCCGTCAACGGGAACAACGCCGACGAACATCACCGACATCACGCCTAACAGCACACCGTCTTTCAGCATCACACCCTAGACACTTTCTGCTCTCGTCGGATGTGCGCCTGGTTGGCTCCGACTCCACGAGTACGAATACGACGACCGCAAGCCCTTCGATTACCAGAGGACGAACGCACCGGCCAAACCCGAACCATTTTCATTGCAATCTCATTGCGGCGCGGGCAATTCGGAACAGATCCGTCTGCTGAAGTAGTCCGCGCACCTCCGACGCGCCCGGCCCACTGGCATACACCGGGACCTGTGTACCAGTGTGCTCCTCCAGATAGTTGGCATTGGTACCGTACGACACGGCCATCACCCCTCCCTCAAGTGTCAACAACCTTGCCACTTTTCCAGGCGGATACTGCGGTTCCGAGCGGGCCGCGAACAGACTTGGCCAAGGCACGATCTGCGCAGAATGCCCATGGTCTGAAGAAACCATGATCAGCGTGTCCGGATGGCGGTTCTGGAACTCGATCGCGACTCGGACCGCCTCATCGAGTGCCCGGGTCTCTCCAATCTGGCCGCAGGGATTACCCGCATGAGCCTGCTTATCAATAGAGGCACTCTCCACCATGAGCACAAAGCCGTCCGGCGCCGGTTCAAAACGAGTCAGGGCAGCACGGGTCATGGCTTCAAGCGTGGGGCGGTTACCGAACTCAGGGTTCGCTACACAGCGGAACGGCTCTGGCGCCACCGGCGCCCCATCCTGGGCGAGCCGCACACGCCGTGCTCGCCGGCCATCCTCACCAACCCATTCGACCGGCAAGGTACCGGCGCCAAACAACCCCATGAGCTTGCCAGAAACACCGAGAAATTCGTTGAGAGCGCCAGCATCACGCACGACTCGATACCCGGCGTCACGTACCCGCTGAAGCACCGCGACTCCGGTTTCGTCGGGCTGCGTAAAGTGGCGGTATCCGCCCCCCAGAAGCAATTCCACCCCGGACGCGGCGAGTTGCTCTGCGATCGAACCACGGCCGCCATTTGCCTTCAGATCTTCGGGACAACGCGGATCTGTCTCGGTCGGCAGCATGTCGCGAGGTCCCTCACAAAACCGGCGGCGGATGTGCGCTACGAAGCTGGCCGGAGTCGCGTCGGTGATGCTCGACGTGGTCACAATCCCGGTTCGCTTACCCGCGCGCCCGGCCAGCTCGAGCAGCGTGTCGACGGGTTGCCCGTTTCCCGCACGGGTCGCGATCCGGCCTCTACTGGTGACAACCCCCGCTGCGATCGCCGTCCCGCCGCTAGCTGAATCGCCCACGTATTCGGGCATTCCAGGGTCCTGTTCAGAGACAGTTAACACCCGCGCCGCCGCACGATAAGGGAAAGCTTCGAAGCTGAAGGCGTCGTCCGCGCCGAGCAAGTAATTTCTCGCAATGGTCAGCTGGTGGTCGTCAACCCCATCGCCCACGAACAATATGACATTGCTCGCGACTGTCGACTGGGCCCGAACGTGGTGAATAGGGACCCCTAGGAGTACGACACAACCGACCGACACCTGAACTCGCCGAAGCACCGGAAACATCTCCCCAGTATACGCTGGACCCTTGACACCCCAGAATCCCGGGGGTACAAGAGGAATCTCGCGAACGACCTATTTCTGTCAAAGAGGAGTTTTATGCGACGAACCCTAATGTTTGGCCTGCTCGCCGCGATGGCGTGCGTTGGAACCGTTTCTGCCCAAACTGATGTCACGCCAGTTGAGCCCTTTAAGGTGGGCACCTTCGACATCCACGGTGTGCCACATGTCGGGGTTGTCCTCAGAGACTCCCTGGTCATTGACATCGAAGTCGCGAACATGGCTCTCGAATCGAGTCCAGAGTACGCCACGGTCCCGATGCCGACGGACATGCTGGAACTCATCGGACGCTATGAATATGGCCTCAAATACCGACTGTACGAAATCGTCAACGACATCGTCGGCAACAACCGACTCTCCGGTAGCAGTCGGGCAGACTACGTCTACGACGTGTCTGACCTTCGCATCCGTGCTCCCATCCTGTACCCGGGCAAGGTCATGAACGCGGCGGTCAACTTCTACACGCACGCGTGCGAGGGCTGCAGCGAGGAGGAACTACAGGCGCGGACCCGGGAGCGGCAGGAGAACCGGGGCGTACCCTATCTGTTCCTCAAGCCCAGCCGCGGCGCAGTCATCGGTAGCGGCGATGAGGTCGTGATGCCCTACGGCCGTGACCGGATCGAATGGGAAGTCGAAATGGCTGTCGTGTTTGGCCGCACCGGCAAGTACATCTCCGCGAGCCGTGCATACGACCACGTATTCGGCTACATGGTCGCCATGGATATCTCCGATCGCGGCGGGCGCCCGCCTGGCGGCAACGCGACTCGCTCAGATTGGTTCGTCGGTAAGGGCCATGACACGTTCGCGCCCCAGGGACCGTGGATCGTTCCAAAGGAGTTCTATGGCGACCCGATGGAGCGCCTGCACCAGAGCCTCGTCATCGACGGCGTGACCGTCCAGGAGGCCAGAGCGGGAGACATGATCCATAACATCCCGGAGCTGATCGAGTACGCCTCGTCGCTCATCACTGTATTCCCTGGTGACGTTATGCAAGCCGGGACGTCCGGCGGAACCGGCGCCGGTCGCGTTGAACGCGCGACGGGCTCTGGCTACCTGCAGGCAGGCGAAACGATCAGCGCCACTATCGAGGGAATCGGCACGCTGAACCACACGGTCGTGGCCGAGGAGAGCATTCCGGACGACCTGTCCGGCGCGCAGCTGCCGCCGGTCGAGTCGTATCGCAACCGGTAACGGCTCGGCGAGGCTAGCTCGCTGCCGAGACCATCGGAGCGTCAGACCGCAACGCGTCGGCCTGTTCATCGGCTGGCGCGTTGCTCCCGTCTGCCGCGACGCGCTCAACCGCAACGTCCCACCGACAGCGCGACGGGTGCACCGCTGGGTCCACTAGTCAACAACGCCTGCCGAGGTGACAAGCAATAGAAGCGCCCGCTGGACAGCAACATTCGGCAGGGAGGGTGCCCACCATTCACTGAGCGAGTGGGCACCACCACCGGTGCCGCCTCGCCCGATAGTTACGGCCGGCACCCCACGCGCAATCGGCACGTTGGCATCGGTCGACCCGGCGCCGAAGCGAGGCGACAACCCAAGGTGCCTCGTCACCGCGAGCGCGCGCTGCACCAGCGCAGTACTCGCATCGACCGCACCGGACGGTCGGTCGCCGATCAGCGTAAGTTGGGATTCCAGCGCCGGGCCGCGATCGCGTCGACGGTTCTGATCGACCAACGCTCTCTCAACGGCTGAAAATAATGTGTCTTCTAGTCGATCCAGTTGCGCAGGGTCGACCGACCGCAGGTCAACCTCAGCCCAGGTCTCTTGTGGTACCGCGTTCACCGCGGTACCGCCGCCGATCCGACCGACGTTGTAACTCGTGGGAACCCCGTCGTTAACCAACACCGTTGCGGCTTCATCGAAGTAGTACATCGCCCGACCAAGCGCATGCGCCGGATTAACCAAACCAAAATCACCCCAGGAATGTCCACCGGGCCCAGTGACGGTAACGCGATACCTTCGGGAACCAATGGCTTGATTCACGACACGGCTGTCGTCACCACCGTCGACCGCGATGAACTGGCCGATCCCAGGCCCCTCATTGCCGAAAAGATGCCGTGCCCCACGTAGGTCCCCGACCCCCTCCTCACCAACAGTACCGACGAACACAACATCGCCGGCCGTTCGCACATCCGCTTGGATGAGAGCGCGAGCGACATTCAACACCAGAACCAGCCCCCGAGTGTCGTCGCCAACACCCGGTGCGTACAGGCGATTGCCTCGTCGACGCACCGTCACGTCGGTCTCGAACGGAAACACCGTGTCCAGATGCGCAGCAAGAGCCACCGTGTCGCCATCGCCGTGGCCAGGACGCCGAGCGACCACGTTGCCGATCTCGTCGATACCAACATCGGTCAGCCCTGCAGCGAGCAGCAGGTCTGCGTATCGCCGGGCACGGGCTTGTTCTCCGAAAGGAGGGGCCGGGATCTCGGTCAGCTCAATGAGCTCGTTCTCCGAAACTGCATCAAGCTCCTGCGCGATCGTCAGCGCCCGAGCGACCGCTGGTCGCGAGGCGATAACACGCACCTCTTCATCAGTATCGGGAAAGGCCGGCTGGGACTGGAGCGCGGCAGAGACGCACACCAGCGTTGCTCCAAGTGCGATCGGGAGAATCTTCATGAGCGCCCCGAGCGACGGGACGAAAAACAACCGTCACGCCCCACACCGGGACGCGGTCCCGCGAAACTACAATCACCTAACGGTCAACCGAGATTCGCTCCTCGTAACGATGTCCCGCTAGGATTCCTTCCATCCCTATGTTCCCCTCGTGGCAGGCGTATTCAAACATCGGCTCTGGGCTGTACGCCAACGGAATCCGAACGGTCCAAGGTGCGGACCAGACGGTCGGATCGGTGATCGTGACTTCCCACTGGAGCTTGTCCGGAGCGACGCGGGAGAACCGTTCCACCATGTGGAGACCATCCGACGAGCCACGAAAGCTCGCGCTCGACGAATAATTCGTGGTTTCCACGACCAGCGTGTCACCATCCCAGCGTCCTCTGGAATCACCATGTAAAAGGCGCACACCATCATCAAGGCGCGGCTGGTCACCAAGCGGAATGACACGAGCGTCGTGGATCATCTCGTACATGATGACCACGTGGTCGGCACTCTGGAAAATTTGGTAATAGCTGTTGTAACCGGCACCTAGCCGAGGCACGCCGTAGCTGACACAGCGCTCTGGCAACGGTCGGTCCGTATAGCTATCGGCTGGGTGATCGCGCCGGTACTGGCCGGCCTCACGCAAGCGCTCACGAGTGTCTGGCAACACGTCCGGAATACGTCCAGTTGGCGGGTCAATGACCAGCGACGTCTGGTTAGTAAAATCACGGTCCGCGATCCAAAACTGGTTGTAATTCCCGGTCGTCGGATCGTATGAGGTCGCCTCGACACCCTGAATCGCCGCCAAGACCAGTTGGTCCCCGAACAAAGCATCACCATCCCCAACCGCATTCGCCGCTGCGACCCGAAGCGCTGCGAGTTCCTCATCAGACAGTTCTGCCTTGTCGGCCCAAACTTCTGGGCGCTCAAGCGGTGTGATGTTGTTGTTGGCCCAGACGCCCTGCAGATCCGGGTGGCCATCCGGAGTCCTTGGCACCACCCACTGCCCACCGGAGGCTTGACCGAACGCGCCGGGGGCACCGAGCGCGAACACCGCGAGACTCATCACGAAACAACCGGCCGTCATCGACACCTTACGCATCCGCGGTCCCCCCCTACCCTCGTCTGATCAGAACAAAGTAAATCGTCGTTGACCCAGCTGGACCACACCGCGGTCCGAAAGCCACCAAGATTGTAGCCAGACGGCGGCCCTGACACCAGTCGGCAAACGACTACGACGGCAACCGAGAGACCCGGTACTCTCCGGAATAGGCCCCCCCACTAATGGCGACCACGACATATTGAACGCCGTTGACCATGTAAGTCATCGGCGGGCCACTTTGCC
>DQEK01000379.1:10064-10940 GCA_003533545.1 Acidobacteriota bacterium
CGTTGACCATGTAAGTCATCGGCTGGCCACTTTGCCGGGCCGGCATGTAGACGGCGCGGTTATCCGGTGGTCGAGGACGCCGGTCAACAAGCTCTCCCTTCTGATGGCCAGAATCCACACGAGCTAAACACCGCAAAAACTAGACGACACACAGGCACGCGGTTTGACACAACGCCGTCGAGCCAACACACTAATGGCGGACGTGGTTCACCGCGGCTGTCACCGGGTGCTGGGTGGTCCATTCCGGCTACTGGCCATTATCAAGCGGAGACGACATGACCGAATCAGGACAACTGAGTCCCATCGGGCGGCTAACCCTATGGGTGCTCGGCGGGGCGCTTTTTTTAGATATCGCCGTGGTCCCGTACTGGTTATACATGGACTATGAGTTCACCGGATCCGTGCCGATTCGAGTCGGTGTCAGCTCCGCTATCCTTCTCGTCCTGCTGTGGCTCGCCACCGTATTTGGTCCTCTGAAAACCAACCAGTAGCTCTGAGCACGGCCCGGCTCCGCGAGAGGCATGCCTTCCGACTTGCCGGCACGCCTCTTGATGCGGGCCACACTAACACCCGCGGTCGAGCGTTCATTCTGGGCGAACGCGCCGGTGTTATCGGTTTCCGATCGCTAGGCCGGCCCCAGGACGTGCCAATGGCAAGTATCACCGTGGCAAGCAACTTTCGATGCGTGGGCGGGTGCGCTCTGGCCCAATGCCTCCCCATGCCCATCTCTGACCCATCTTGGGGCCAGATGATGCAGACGGTGACCAGACCATGACCCTCGGGACCGGTGCCCGCTGGCTGACCGTCACGACTGCGCTACTTATGGCTGGCCTGATCTGGCGAGTCGCCGCGTGGCGCCCAGCAGAAGTAGCTCAA
>DQEK01000261.1 GCA_003533545.1 Acidobacteriota bacterium
TGAGTGGCGAGACATCGGCGGTAATTCCGCCCTCTTCATGACATCGGACCAGCAGATCTGGACCGGAGGTACGTTACGGAATTTGGAGGGCCGGGTAGTGACCACGTTGCCCGGAGGGAACGGTGGCCATGGGATGACCCAGACACCAGACGGGGAGGTGTTCGTCGCGCAACTGGCTGGCCAGGTACAGAAGTTCATAGAATGACGGTTCGATGAAGGAGGAACCGATGAGCCGACGCACTTTCTTTGTTCTGGCCGCGGTGATGGCCGTTATGGCTCTGGCGGCGCCGCCCGTCGGCGCGCAGGACTACGAGCCGCCGCGGACCACAGACGGCAAGCCGGACCTGCAAGGCGTCTGGGATTTCCGTACGCTCACGCCGTTGCAACGGCCCGAGGGCCGTGGCGACCAAGCGGTGCTCAGCGCCGAGGAGGTGGCGGAGCTTGACGCTCAATCGGCTGAGCGTGAACGAGCAGCGTTCGCTCCGAGCGAAGTGCGGGACGAGCCGCTCCCGGCGGGTGGTGACGTTGGCGCCTACAACAGCTACTGGGTCGACCAGGGAGCGTCAGTGGTTGACGGGGCGCGGACGGCGCTTATCGTCGAGCCTTCGAGTGGTCGATTGCCGGACCTGGCGCCTGGTGTTGAAATGGTGACGCTCTCACTTGGTGCGGACCTACCGGGCGAACGCCCGATCCGCGTGCGTGCCGCTGGTATTGGCGCCGATCACTGGGAGGACCGCGGGTTAGCGGAGCGGTGCTTGCTCGGTTTTAACTCCGGTCCACCGATTGTGCCGGCGGGCTATAACCAAAACATCCAGGTCTTCCAGACTTCCGACCATGTGGTCGTTTTGCATGAGATGGTGCACGACGCTCGGATTATCCCGCTTGATCGGCGCCCGCCTCTTCCTGGCCACATGCGTCAGTGGATGGGTGACTCCCGCGGCTACTGGGACGGCGACGTGTTGGTGGTGGAGTCAAGGAATTTCACAGAAAAAACTGCCAGCTTCAATCCGTCCGTAGTAACTGCGGCCGGCACCGGCGAGACGCTCCATCTGGTCGAGCGGTTCAGCCGTGTCGCCGACGACACCCTGCTCTACGAGTACACGGTGAATGACCCTGCGACGTTCAGTACGCCGTTCACGGTGGCACTACCGATGAAGCGAGGGGACGCTATGTTCGAGTACGCATGCCACGAAGGGAACTACGGTCTGCCGAATATGCTGGCTGGTGCGCGGGTTGCCGAAGTGGAGGCAGGTGGGCAGGAGTGAGCCAACGATAACCACAGGAATTCGCTGATTGGTGCGGGTCCTGCGGTCAGAACGCTGAAGCTCGGCGCCTCGCCCGCGGCGTTCCCCTCTCGGTCGAGGTAGGCCTACCTAGCGTGCTGGTCCATGCCCAAGCGACTCCCGATAGACATCCCGCAGACCGCTGAGGAACTGACGGCTAAGTGGCTCACTTGGTCGTTGCGTGGATCGACCGGAGCAAGCGATGCCCGTGTCGTCGACTTCACGACAGCCGAACCGGGTGCTGGCGTTGGGGTCTCCGGGCTGTCGATCCGGGTCGACCTGACTTGGGAACCGGCGAGCCCCGAACTGCCCGACGCGGTGCTCGCCAAGTTCCCGACGGGTATACAGACCAATCGTGGTCTCGTCGAGAGTGAAGGTTGCTACGACCGCGAGTTCGACTTCTACGAACGCTTCTCGGACGACTTCCCCATACGGATACCCCGCCTGCTCTACGCTGTCCGAGACCCGGGACGCGCTTGGTCCTCGATGGCACGGCAGTTCCGGGTCCTCAACCGTGTGCCGAACTGGATCGCGCGTCTGATCGGCAGGTACACCCACAAGATGGCCCGCCCGACGAAGCGCAGGTTCGCCATGCTGCTCGAATACGTGGACGGGGCGCGGGTCACGCCGCTGGACCAGGTTCCGCCCGAGGCGGATCTCCAAGCGGCCCTCGGGGCACAGGCACGGTTCCATGCCCACTGGTGGCGCTCCCCGGTGCTGCGTGAGGAGGCCCCCTTCGGCTGGCAGACCTGCTCACAGGTGCCGCATATCTTCAACGGTTCCTACGCGGTGCACCGGGACGCCGTCGTGGCCGAGTACCCGGAACGGCTTACGGCCGACGTTATGCGATACGCCGACTGGGTCGACGCCAACCTGACCGCCGTTATCGACCACCTCAACGACAAGATGGCGTTCCTGCACGGAGACGCTCGCAGCGACAACATGCTCTTCACCGACGAGGGCCTGGTGCTCATCGACTTCGGCATGGTCAGTTCGGGGCGTCCGGCGTGGGACGTGGCGTACCTGCTGTCGTCCGCGCTGCCTTCGGGCCCGATCGCACGGTCGGAACTCCAGCGACTATGCCGCGACTACCACGCCAATCTGGTCGCTTCCGGGGTCACGAGCCACTCACTCGGGCAGTTCTTCAACGACATCGACCTCTGTCTCGGCGTCCAGATCCACCGGATGGTCCTCATGGCCGCGGTCTTTATCGGTGAGGGCTACGGCGACGCGACGCTCGCCGAGCTCTGGATGACCAAGGTCATCGACCAGTTGCCCGAGGAACTCCCGACGATCGGCGAGGTGGCCTAACCGCCAGACAGGCGAATTGGTAGCCCCATACGAGGATGAGTATCTATCAGACCAGTCCACCATGAATTCCAATCTAGCTCCTCTTCGATCGGGATGGCCATGTGACAATGGACGTTATTAGAGCCCCCGACGCTCAACCCCCTCGCCGACAGGCCATTGGAAGGTCGACGCGGGCGTTCGATTCGAGCCCAGGCCCCCGGTGAAGTTGCACTGATCGCGAGGACGACCAACTCCCGGTGGAAGCCGCCCAACCCATTCTCGTCGCGCTCTTCGCCATCACCGTGATGGGGTCCGTCGGCGTCGATCTGACGATCGATCGCGTATGGGTGGTCTTTCGGCGCCCTCGTACCCTGGTCGTCGGGTTGCTCCTGAACCATTTGGCGGTCCCGCTCCTCGCGCTTGCGATCGCCCGGGTCTGCCAGTTGAACGAAGCGGTCACCGTCGGCTTCATTCTCTGCGCTTCCGCCCCAGGGGGGCCGGTGGGTGCCATGTTCACTCAACGGGCCGAGGGCCATGTAGCGTTTGCCGCCTCACTCATCGTCGTGATGACGGCCCTCAACACGGTGACCACGCCGTTACTCATGGGGTGGTTGATCGACACCGAGATCGGCGATGCCGGCGCCAGCCACGTCTGGCCCGTGATGAAGACCATCCTCCTGTACCTCCTGTCGCCGCTGCTTCTCGGGATGCTGCTCCGCTATCACAGGCCGCAGGCCGCAGGCATCGCTCTCCGCTGGCTGAAGCGAACCAACAACGTGATCTTCGTGGTGTTTTTCGTGGGCATGGTGGCGACGCAGTGGGGGGTCGTCGGTGAGATGGGTAGCGACATGGGCGTAACCCCCTTTGTAGCCATGCTGGTATTGGCCACCTGTTGTGCCGTGAGTGGCTTCCTCGTCGCGGGTAAACAACGCGATCTTCGCGTCGCCCTGGCCCTGAACACGACCATGCGAAACGTCGCATTGTCGCTCCTCTTGGCTGACATCTGGTTTACAAATCAGCAGACCATCATGACCGTCATGATTTATGGCCTAGGGATGATCCTGGTG
>DQEK01000412.1 GCA_003533545.1 Acidobacteriota bacterium
CCGATCCGGTAGTAATAGCGGCCATCGCCATCGATGGTCTGCCTTCCAAGGAACCGAGTGCCAATGCTCGGCGCGTAGGTGTATCCGAACTGTACGGTGTTTCCCGACACTGGGCCGAATTCCCTAAACACCGTGGTTTCTTGGATGAACCTTATGCCCAGCGGAAGTTGCGCGCCGTTTCGGAACAAGTCCACTCCCAACGTCTGTTGCTGGTACTGCTCGGCTTGAGCGGCGAGTCCCGGGCTTTCAAATTTTTCGTTGAAATGGACCAAACCGCCAGAGAGTTCGAGACGGCGGAAACGATCGAACGGATAAAACGCGAACGCGCTGCCACCGCGCATCGTTTGCACCGCCAGCGCTTGGTCTCGGCTGAGAAAGGATAGCGATGGATCGAAGAACGCGTTGGTGCCATAGAAGAACGATTCCTGCGAAAAACCTTGCAGGGCGTACTGCAAGCGACCGCTCAGGTTGACGTAGGACCCAGCATAGGTGCGGTACTGCATCATCGAGTAAGCGTAGAACTGAAAACTTTCATCGCCGAGTACGTCGGTGAACGAGATGGCAGTACCGCCTAGGAAGTCGCCGCTGCTCGTGACGCCGATATTGATCGGAGGCGCGCCGTCAAGAAACATTTTCTCGAAACGACCTTTCCGGCGGTTGTTCGCGGGGAGCAGGTTGTGCGACAGTGGCGCCTGGAAGTCGATGTTGGCTCCTGGCCCGCCGAAGTCGGTTGTCGACGCTGTATACAGCGGTTCGTCCCGAACCAGCGTGTGAATCCCGTATTCGCCACGGAAGTAGGTCACGAACGCAATACGGTCCTCATCTTCTCCGGGCAGGACGATCGTCGATACATTACCGGTGGCGGTGTCGGTGTACTGCCGTAGCTCACCGTTGTTTAGGTCGAGCGTCCAGACGTTGTAGATGTCGCCGCTGGGGGCGAGGTCAGGATCGATCGGCGCCAGGGGGTCGGTCGTCGTCGACGAGAACACTAGTGTGTGATCATCGAGAAACTGCGCCGCGGCCTCGCTGTAGGTGCCGAAGGTCAGCTGTGTTTTTTCGAGCGTGCCAAGGTCCAGTTTAAAGAGCTTGTTGTTGCCGCTCACCCGAGCGACGTAAACAATGTAGGACCCATCCGGCGAGAACGTCGGCGCGTAGTCAGCGAACTCGTCTTCCGTTAGATTGGTTACCTGTAGCGTGTCCAGGTCCAGCACGTAAATGTCCCCGACGGCCCCCTGTAGTGCTGAAAACGCCACAGTGCGTCCGTCTGGCGAGATGTCAGGTGATTCGGGCTCATCCACCATGCTCAGGGGAATCAGTTGCTCGAGGTCCTTCGTCACGACGTTCTGGAGTACGAGTGATCGGAATTTGCCTTTCCTGACAAAGTAGGCCAGGTGGTCGTTTGTGCCAGACCAGGACGCCCAGGGCACCTGGTTGAAACGCGCAAGCGGGAGGCCGAGTGATTCGAATCCGAGGTCCTGATTAAATCCTTCGGTCAGATTGCTTACGACCTGGCCGTCCTCGGTGGACATCAGGACGATATCGAGCTCCCCGTCTTTCCGGTTCAGTGCGAATCCGGCCATGAGGTCACCGGATGGTGACGGTTCGATCGACGCCACGGCAGTGTACTTGGTTTCAAGCGGGTCGGGCGCCAGGTCGCGACCATAGTCGTCAGGCCGCTCCTTATCCCGGTACGCCTGGAAGCGGTCGCGAATGTAGCCTTCGAATTCGGTGTCAAATTCCTCGGCCGGAATGTTGAAGGCGTCCTGGTAGATGTCGCCGCCCCCGCCGACAGCCGTCCTGCGCAGCGAGAAAAGAAACTGCCGGACACCTTCCTTACCCCACCGCTCCTCGATGAATTCAAAGGCCGCATGGCCGAGGTTGTAGACCACGCGAAGGCTGGTAAACCCGCCGTAGCCGTCGAAATTGCTCATTTCCGGGAGAATGTCAGCGAGCGCCGCGTCGCGTACCTGCATGAGGTCGAGTGGCCGCCAAATTCCAGCCATGTAGTCGGCGAGGCCCTCGTCGACCCAAAGGGGGATACTTCGACGGATGACCGAACGGGGCACGATGTCGAACGCAAATTGATGAGTTAGCTCGTGGGTGATCAGGCGATAAAGTTGATCGGGCGGTTCATCGATCGGTAAAAGGATTCGCCGACGAAATGGTTCCGCGAAAGCGCCGACCCCGTCGGATACGGCCCCAGGAATGACGTTCTGCTGCTCGAATTCACTGTGGGTCTTGAACACAACCAGCGGTACGAGGGTCGCCAAATCGTGGGTTAGGTCGGCGCTGACCTGCGCGTAGGCGCTCTCTGCGTATGAGGCGATGCGTTCCAGGTGCTGTTCAAGTTCAGGGTAGTAAAAGATTTCAAAGTGATCAGTTGTGTAGATGTGCCAGTCAAAATCGTCGTACTTGACCAGGTTCTTCCCGTAGTACGGGTTGAACTGATTGGTCTGGGCTGTCGCCACGACGGTCCAGCCCAGTGTCAGTAGACCGACGAGCCCAATGACGTGCAATCGGCCGCGGATTGTGCGGCCGCCGTAGGCGCAACTCATGGTTCACCTCGTGAATGCCAGCGGTGTGCTGAGCGGGCTGGCAGAGACTGAAACCATCCTACCATTTGGCGGTACCCAGCCAACGCGATTCGGCGATCTCTGGTTTCCGTTGCTGTTGTCATTGACCGACACGAGAAACAACATGCCTGACACGGAGGCTGAGTGGAAAGGGCGAGAAGGTTCAGTCCGATGGACAAGATTGCAGGCGATATGCAAGCCTATGTCTGGGGGCACTGGCAGGTGTCGACCCGCTGGGAATATTTTCAGGGTCAGAGGAGAGAGCACGAATGACGTTTCGTTGGGTGATGGGATGCGTGGCGGCCCTGGCGCTGGCACTACTGACGCTGCCGGCTGGTTTGACTTCGTCGCATGTCCATGCGGTTCCAACCGAGAATGGGGCGTTGCAGGAACCGGTCTGCGATGCTGAGGCCAGGCCGGCGAATTTTGATTTCACACTGGAGGACATGAACGGCAATGATTTCGCCTTCGAGTCGTTAAGGGGCAAGGTCATTTTGCTGAATTTTTGGGCAACTTGGTGCGGGCCCTGCAAGATCGAGGTGCCTTGGCTCGTCGAGTTCGCTGATCAATACCGGGACCAGGGGTTAGCTGTGCTCGGTCTGTCGATCGACGATACCGCTGACAAAATCCAAGATTTCGCAGGGGAATATGACGTGAATTACCCGATGTTGCTCGGCCTGGATAGGGAGGATTTCCAGGAGGCGTATGGGCCCATTTGGGGGGTCCCGATGACTTTTTTTGTCGACCGGGAAGGCACCATCTGTCGCACGCATGCGGGTATCGCAACCCGTGAGGAGTTTGAGAAGGACATTGCTGACCTGTTGTAGCGTCCGGCCTAGGGCGTTCGTTTGCGGTGAGGCCAGAGTGGTCATGACACGCCGGCTCGAGAGCCGGCGTTGCCTTGTACGTGTGACCCGTGGAGGGCCGTGAGGATGCACCTTACGTCCGTTAGGCGCTGTAGTATGATCCCCGCGCGAGGCTGCATGTGATGTTGAAGGGGTTTGTCAACGCTGATCTCTCCTGTGGGTGCCGCGTTGGGTTCTGCGAAGGCGTCGAAGGGAGTCCTGTGACGGTGGTAGTGGAGCGGAAAGCGCCCGGGTGCCTCCTAACCCTTCATGTGGAGGGCCTTCCTATCTATGACTATCGAGAAGCTCTTCGTCCATCCACCCGTATCAATCCTGCCGAGGAAGAGGGTTACGAGGAGGAAGGCTAGCCCTTCGTAGTCGTTCGGTCCCGGGTTCGTGTGGATGACCGCTGCCGTGGGCCTAGCTGGCTCGGTTTTCGCTTATGGGCGAGGGGTCTAGCGGGAAGTGCTCCCGGGGACGAGGGTGTCGGTCGAGGCAATTTACATACCTGAGCGACGTGATATGCCGAACTTGTCATCGGAATTCGAAGTGGTTTGTCCGTGCTGTGGGGCGGTGCAGACCGTTGACGCGCGCTTGAAACGCATCGTTTCTCACCAAGAACCTGAGCGTGAGGACAAGCCAGAGCTGGATCGCGCGCAGCAGATCCTCGCGGAGGAGAGGGCGCGGCGTGAGGCGTTGTTCCAGCAATCGGTGACTGACGAAAAGCACCGGGGAGATGCGCTCTCGAAACGGTTTGAAGAGGCGCTTGAGCAGGCGCAGAAGGAACCGGTGACTCGACCGGAACGCGAGTTTGACCTCGACTGAACTTGAAATGGTCTCGTCGCCGATAGGGTAATCACGCGCGCCGCGTGTTGCCGCTGCCGGCAACGCGCCGAAACCGGCGCGGGAGCACACTCCAGGCATCCTGACCTCCGAAGAACATCGGCTTCGCGTCGGGAAACCGTTCAGTGAACCGTTGGTAGCGTTCCCGCCACGCGTTGATGCGTCTGTCCGGTGTTTGAATCCGGAGATGCGGGTACTCCAGGAGAAGTCGTTCGACCTTCCAGACATTGCGCTGTGATAGGCGCCAGTCGTAGTTTCCCAAGGCTGCGAGATCGACCACCGCGTAACCGGTGATCCGGCCGGTTAGGTCCACGTATGGCTCGACGTAGCTCAGGGCCAAAGCCCTGGCGCTTCGGAACACCGGTCGGCGACCATGCAATCCGGGATCTCGAGAACGAGCGACGGACCCCCAGCGACCGTGATTTCGGTATACGAACAGGACATGATCCAGGTTATCCACCGACTCGAAGCTCATCACGGTTGTGGGATAGCCGTGCTGTTCAAGCGCTGTGGCCGCGAACAGTACCGCTTCTAGACAGTGAGCTGATTGATGCTGCACCACGCCTCGAAAACTTCTCAACGTGAGTGGCGAGGACGCGGCATTGTACGGCAGCTGATTCAGGTAGCGCTGTACGGCATCTGGTGTTCGCAGCCGTTCGATGAGTCGGCGTTCCCGTGTGGTGAGCGCGAGGGTGGGTGGATGCAGGTCGGTGGCCAAGGGTGGATTCTCTCCCTTCGCGCAAAGATGGATCCGACTTCGTGTGGGTACTCGTCAATGCATTGTCGACGCGACGCTGACTCGCTTCAGTGCTGCAGGTGCTCTGCGGCGAACAGAACTGCGCGACGCTCTGCCCAATACCCGTCGAATTTCGGGGTCGCTCTCGCATAGTAGCCACAGTGTCCCCCGTGACGCGTGACTTGGACGGAAATGTGTTGGTTGGCTTTGACCGCTGGCGCGCCGAACTGTTCTGGTGGGACGAATGGATCGTCTTCCGCGCTGAGAATTAGCGTCGGTACCTGCACGCGGTCGACCACTCGCAGACTACTGGCGCGGTAGTAGTAGTCAACGGCGTCCTGGAATCCGTGATGAGGGGCGGTAAATCGATCATCGAACTCCCGTACCGTGCGCAGCTTTCGCAGCCGCGAAAGGTCGAATCGCCCGGGCCACATGCGGTCCTTGCGCCGCATTCTGGCCTTCAGGTTGCGGACAAAGTTCCACTCATAGATCAGGTTCGACCGTCGTTCCAGGGCATCCACGCATAACCCAAGGTCCATCGTGGGCGAGACGGCAACGATCGCCCGCAGCTGGCGTGGTGTGTCTGGACCGTAGTCGCCGGCCAGCCGGAGTGCGACATTGCCGCCCAGTGAGTACCCGGCTACCGCGAGGGCAGGCAATTGGTCGAGCTCGAGCAATTCTTTGATAACTGCCCGCGGGTCGGCCGAAAGTCCAGAATGATACAGGCCGGCGGAGAGCGCTTCCGTGCCCCCACAGTTCCGCTGGTTGAGCATGATGGCGTTCAACCCCGCGGCGTATGCCTTGTCGGCTAGGCCGCGCATGTAATGCGCTTGGCTCGACGCCTCTAGCCCGTGTAGTCCGATAAGCGTAGCGTGCTGGCGAGGCTCGGTTTGCCAGTAACAGTGCGCTAACACACGGGCGTCCGGAGCGACGTCGAAGTAACGTGGAAGCGGCGGGGGCAAACTAGGAAAATGACGTACGCGGCCCCATGTAAACAAGGTCATCCAGTGTCCGTGTTTCAGCCGCGGGTGCGGTGTGTACTCCGTATGGATTGCGTCTGGCATTACGAGAAACCGACAACAGCGTGCGTTAAGGACCGGGTGGCGAGAAGGAATCCGTTCCGCTGCCGACACATGCGGTTTGTGCCGTCACTCGTGTTCTAAAAACTCCCGGCCTCCGTGTCCTTTTCGAGTTGTCGGACGGACATCCCCATGTTCGGCAAGCGATACACCTATTTGCGTGAGGGCGCGGGTTCACTCACTCTCGTGGTCCGCCAGACGGAATACGTCAGGGAGAGAGTCTATCGCATGGACGATCCGACTCGGGTGGCGATCGCAGTCACTGGTGGCGACTGCAGCGTGTAGATCCCCACGGTCCCCGTCTGGTGTGCCAGTGGGAGGTCGAATGGTCGGTCTGCGACCAGGTAATGTAGGTCGTATTTGGCGGCAAGTTTCTGAGCGTGGTCCGTGGTGAGTGATTCAAATTGACCGAGGTCCTGAATTCGATCGAGGACGCGTTGCGCGACGTCCCGTGAGTAGATCGCCAACGCAGGGTCTTTGACCTCTTCCAGAAAGACATCACGTTCGCCCGTGACCCGCACGCTCGTGCCGTGCCGCCAAGCGTGCGCGGGGTCGGCCAGGACGTGCGATCCTCGTGGCGTGCGTGCGATCCATTCCATTGCACGCGTCCAGTCACTGTCGGTGGGGCCAATCGCGACCACCGGTCGCTCCGGGTGTTCGATAAAACTCACGTAGGTGCCGCGTGCCAGCGCGGTGAGCAGGACGACTCCCAAGGCGACTCTTCGAGCGATGTCCGGTGACCAACGCCAGCGTTCCCAAACATCGCTTTCTGTGACCAGCCATGCCAGTGAGGCCAGCGCCAGGAAATCGAGCAGCCAGAAAATCCGTCCGATCTGGAGCTGCACCGCCAGCGCAATCCGCATCTCAACCAGTGGAAGCGTGGCGACGAACAGAAGGAGTAACGCCGCGCATCCAGCCATAAGGCCGGTCTCTCGCGTCGAAACGAGGCCGCGCCGCCGGCGATAAAGGTAGATGGCGAACAGTAGGGCTGCGGTACCAAGGTTGGCAAGCCAGGCCGTCCAGGTCCAGTCGGTTGAGAACAAGTAGGCCTTGTGGACCATCAGGCCGAGCCAGTCGGGATCCATTCGGACGAACCGGTCTCCCAGAACAGTCGCTGCAATCCAGAGTGAGGCCGGTGCGAGGCATAGGCCAGCGGTCAGTAATGGTCGGCGTAGCGGCTGTTCGGACACCAGTACGGCTGTACCAATGAGTACGAAGAACCAGAGGGCCATGGTCGGATGGAGTCCCGCTGCCGCGACAGTTAGGGCGAGCGCAAACCACGTTCGACCCCGGAGAAATAGTGTCAATGCCCAAACGCCAACCGCGAACGCCAGCATGCGCGGATGGAGATAGGCTTCAAGCGTGTTGACGGCGGTCATGGAGATGCGGTGGCGTAGCGTCAATCCGACCGTCAGTACCGCGACTGTCCACCAGGACCCGTATAGGCTCCAGCCCATTGCTGCGGTGGCCGCGCCGAGCAGGGCGAGTCCAACAAGGAAGGCCATGAAGAAGACGACTGGGACTGAGAGTCCGGTCAAGTGGATGAAATAGGCCAGTGCCTCGTCGAAGACGAAGAAGACGTCCTGGGCTCCGAGGATCTCCGC
>DQEK01000035.1 GCA_003533545.1 Acidobacteriota bacterium
GAAGCCCCCGATACGGAATGGCGATGGACCGCAGGAGTGGCGCTGCTTTCGTTTCGGAACCCACGGGTAGACGCGAGGTTTTATCTGGAGGTGGGTGGACGCCCGGAGCTATTCGAGGCCCCGCAGCGACTCACGATATCGATAGGTGAGTTCGAGGTAGGGACGCTGTCACTTACTGCCGAAGAACCAAGCTTTCATATTGTTGACATCCCGAGGAACCGGTTCGGGGCGGAGGAGGCCGTGATTTTGACCCTGAGGGTTGACCCTCCATTTGTTCCGGCTGAGCTCACAGATAGCGAGAATGCGGATGACCGAGAGCTGGGCATGCAGGTCTTCTACGTGTTTCTCGAACGGCAACTTTAGGCGGCGTTTTAGGTGAAATCTGGCATGAGGCCTACAGGGATGTCTGGCCTCGGCCGAAAAGCCGGACTGGGGCCGTGTGTGAGTGATGCCCAGCTGGGCTTCGGCCATCCCGCATGCGTTTGAGTCCTGGCGAACTTTGAGGCACTGAACCCGTCCCAACCACATCTTATAGAGTGTGAATGTGATGAGGGCTACGAGATATTGCGGTAGTTTGACGAGATGGACTTTGCGCTGAGGTCGATGCGTTTTGCGCTCGTTGCGGTCGTGCTGGCTGTGCAACCGGCAGCGGCTCCTGCGACATCGGAACTGGTGCGCTTGAAGTCAGGTCGGACGCTGCCTGTGAGTGGTTACGAGTTGGAGGGAGCTACGGTTGTGCTGCACCTACACGATGGGGGACGGGTTGTATGCGACCGGTCGCTCATCATGCGAATCGAACCAGGCATCGCGCCGGCCAGTTCAAAGCAGTTCGCCACGGCAGTTGTGCCACCAGTGCGTCCGAAGCCGTTCGCGGAGATCATCGATGCTATGTCGATGAGGCACGGGGTGAACCCGGCGCTAGTGGCCGCCCTAATCGAGGTCGAATCGGCTTACCGTCCGGATGCCGTCTCGCCGAAAGGGGCCATGGGTTTGATGCAACTTATGCCCAACACGGCGCGAGAATATGCGGTCGCGGACCCCTACGACCCGGCGGCGAATATCGAGGCTGGCACCAGGCATCTTCGTGCGCTGCTTGATCGTTACGGTGTGAATTCCGCCCTTGCTGCTTACAACGCCGGTGAGGGTCCTGTGCGAAAGTTCGGCGGTGTTCCTCCGTACCCGGAGACTCGTCGATATATCACCAAGATTCTTAAGTTGGTCGACGCTCAGAACGAGTAGGGCGTGACCGGCTGGTACGCCGGTTCTGTTCTACGAACGCTTTCTGTGGATGTTTCTCGCGTCCGTCGCGGTATTTCCTTGAGGGAGTAGAAGCGGAGGCCGCGGTGTCAACTGATATAATCCGCCCGGAGCCGTTCGTCGGTAATTAACTGTCCAGAAAAGGCTTGTACTGCTCACGCCAGAATGGTGGTGTCCGATAGTGGAGTTCCGCTGCAGACTCGGCACCGAGACTGGCGAGGTTCTTGAGGAGGTCCACGTTGCGGAGAGTGCGAGCAAACTTCGTCAGGAACTGGAGGGGAAGGGCTTCTACATCCTCTCGCTCACTCGCCGTGGCTTCCTACGCGGCACTGGTCTGACCCTTCGCTCACGCAGGCGCATCAAGACACGAGAGTTTCTGGTGTTCAACCAGGAGCTGGCAGCGCTGTTGCGAGCAGGAATGCCGCTGGTGCAGTCGCTTGAGATTCTCGGCCAGCGGGTCGAGGACCCAAACCTGAGGGTGTTGTTGAGCGACGTGCACGATCGTGTGCGTTCTGGCGCCGCTTTGTCTGAGGCGTTCGAGGCGCAGGGCGACGTGGTTCCCGGTATCTATACGGCCTCATTACTAGCTGGTGAAAAGAGCGGGGGGCTCGAGGAAGTGATCCGGAGGTATGTGGATCACGTGAAGGTGATTTCGGCGGTTAAGCGGAAGACTGTGTCGGCGTTGGTCTATCCCCTGATCCTGCTGCTGCTCTCGTTCGTCGTAGTCAGTATCATCGTTTTTCGGGTGGTGCCGGAATTCGAGGGGTTTTATCGGGGATTCGGCACCGAACTACCCCTTGCGACCAGGGCGATCGTGTCTTTTTCGAGTTTGCTTCGGGCTCATGTGCTTCTTGTTGTGTCCAGCGTCGGCGCTGCTGTCGTGGGGGGCTGGTACTGGACGCAACGGCCGGGTTGGGCGGCGGCCTTCGATCGGGTGGTGCTGAAGATTCCAGCGGTCGGCCATATCGCTGGGCGCTTCGCGACCTCGCAGTTGGCGCGGACGCTAGCGACCTTGCTGAGTGGTGGTATCCCGCTGGTGAATGCCATCGACGTGTCCTCTAGGGCGCTCGGCAATCGGTATTTTGCTGACGAGTTGAGTCTTGTTGGACAACGTGTGCGTGAGGGCGAGTCGTTGTCCGCGTCGCTGGCCGCTCGAGAGATCTTTCCGCCGGTGGCTGTGAAGATGGTTGAGGTCGGAGAATCGACGGGTGCGCTGCAGGAGATGCTGACCAACGTGGCTGATTTCTTTGACGAGGAAATCGACACGCAACTCGGACGGTTCGTCACGATTATTGAGCCCGTGCTGCTCGTCGTGATGGGGGTCGTCATTGCCGCTTTATTGGCGGCGCTCTACATGCCGTTGTTGCAGATTGGGTCTGTCCTGTCATGAAACACGAAACGCCGCCGCATTCGGGTGACGAGGGACTTGGGGTTCTGCGCTCAGCTGAACCCGGCGATGAGCATGTGGACGGAGGAGGCGAGGAGAACACCGAGTACGGGGACGAGGTCGTTCGCGGGCGGCACCTGGCGGAGCGTTATCGACTTGAGTTCATTGACATGGATAAGTTCCGCATGGACGCCGAACTGTTCCGTTCCATTCCAGCGGACTTAATGTTGCGCTACGGCTTTGTGCCACATCGCAAGGAGGGTGCCACACTCGTGATTGTGGTGTCGGATCCATCCGACTTGCCAGTGCTCGACGAGTTGACGCTCCTACTGGATGCACCTGTCAAGGTCGCGGTTGGGGTTCCGAGTGCGATCGAGTCGATCCTGAAGAAGAGCGAAGGGTCCCAGCGCGTCCTTGATGATGCGACGGAAAGTTTCGAACTTCAGGTCCTTCGCGACGAGGAGCAGGGGGAAGAGAATTTAACGGTCGAGCGTCTGACTAGCGACATTAGTCCGGTTATTCGGTTGGTCGATTCGATGATCTATACGGCGCTGCAGCGTCGGGCAAGTGATATTCACATCGAAACGCAGGAGGATGCCGTTTACGTGAAGTACAGGATAGACGGGACTCTTCAATCTGCCATGAGACCAATCGACAAGCGTTTCCACAGCGCGATTTTGTCTCGGGTCAAGGTGATGTCAGAGCTCGATATTGCTGAAAAACGAGTCCCACAGGACGGACGCTTTAAGGTCCGAGTTCCAGGGAAGACGATTGATTTTCGCGTGTCGGTGATGCCGACCGTGCACGGCGAGGATTCGGTCATCAGGATTCTTGACAAGGAAAGCATTAGCGAGCAATTTCGCGAGCTAAATCTCGGAATTCTCGGGTTTGGTGACTCTGAGCTTAGGCGATTTCGTCGGGCTATCATGGAACCGTATGGCATGGTGCTGGTGACCGGCCCGACCGGAAGTGGCAAGACCACCACGCTTTACGGGGCCCTCTCTGAAATCCACTCCCCAGAAGACAAGATTGTCACTATCGAAGATCCAGTGGAGTATCAGCTACACGGCGTGACGCAGATTCCGATCAATGAAAAGAAAGGATTGACGTTCGCGCGCGGGCTTCGATCGATCCTCAGGCATGACCCAGACAAGATTATGGTCGGAGAGATCCGGGATGCAGAAACGGCCCAAATAGCTATTCAATCCGCGCTCACGGGCCACCTTGTATTCACGACAGTGCACGCTAACAACGTGATCGACGTGCTCGGCCGATTCCTGAACATGGGGGTGGAAGCCTACCAGTTTGTATCGTCGCTGAACTGTGTCATGGCGCAGAGGCTCGTTCGTAAGGTGTGCCCTGAGTGCCGCCGCGCCGCTGTTGTGACTACAGAGGAATTGGAGGAATCCGGATTGGAGGCGTCGCTTGGCCAGACACACGAATTTTTCGAAGGCGCCGGGTGCATCGAGTGCGGAGGTACGGGCTATCGCGGCCGAACGGCCTTGTGTGAACTGCTCGATGTGACTGATGAGGTCAGAGAGTTAATTCTTGCCAAGGCACCGGCTAGCGCAATCAAGCAAGCAATGCGTGCGGAAGGAATGCGGTTTCTCCGGGAATGCGCCGTCGAGAAACTGTTGACCGGCGTCACGACGCTCAAGGAGATCAACAAGGTTACCTTCGTCAGTTAGTGATGGGGTTTTCTTCCCGTATACGGCGTCTCTTTGTTGCCCGACCTCCGGCAGCCAGTATTGAGCTCGCGGCCGATCGTGTCACGGGTGTTTCTCTGGGACGCATCCGGTCTGGAACAGCGGCTGCGGTGGTTACGGAGCCATTGCCAGACGGTGCGCTGGTGCCGAGCCCAAACGCCACGAATGTTGTTGATCACGCAGCAGTAACAGAGGCTGTGTTGCGGGTAATCAAACGGTTGCCTGGCGCCGTAGCCAGGGTTGGCCTCGTCGTGCCAGACAGCGCCGCGAAGGTTTCATTGATGACGTTTGCGCAGGTGCCGTCACGGGCTACAGATTTTGATCAGCTTGTGCGTTGGCAGGCAAGAAAGACCACGCCGTTCAGAATCGAGGAGGCGCAGGTGGCATGCACCGAGGGGGCGGCCGCCGAGGATGGGGGACGGGAGTTCGTCGTTAGTTTGATGCGTCGTGACATTGTGCAGGAGTATGAATCGGTTTGCTCGGCAGCCGGCGGACATGCCGGGATTATCGACCTGGCGAGCTTTAGTCAGATAAACGCGATCCTTGCTGGCGATGAGGACACCGCCGGTGATTGTCTACTCGTGCACGTTGCGCACGGGTATAGCACGCTGGCCCTCATCAGGAACGGCTTTCTCATCCTTTTTCGTAGCCGAACCTCCGACGGTGACGAGACCCTAGCGGACCTCGTGCACCAAACCACGATGTACTACGAAGATCGACTCCAAGGCGGTGGATTTCAGCGTGCTTTTCTGGCCGCGAGCGCCGCTAACACGACTAAGGAAGATGCTGCGGTCCTACGCGAATCACTCGAGGTTCGACTGGGTACGGTAGTTGAGCCGCTCACGCTGCCCCACAGCGACGTCGACAGCGCAGGTGAACCACCACCATTACCGGATCTCATTGCCGCTCCCCTCGGACTGCTCTTGCGGGAGCAGGTGGGGGCCGGAGTACGAGAGTAGGGTCGGGTTTGACGATGCTACGTGGCAATCTCGCGACACGGCCGTTTTACAACGAGGGCGCGGTGTACATGGTCCTGGGGATCGTGGCCGTCGCGGGTTTGGTTGTGTTGGGAAATGGTGTGAGGCGGGTGTTGGATCTGTCGCAGCGGAGCACAACGGTGGCGAGTTTGGTGGAAGACGCGGAGCGAGAGGAAGCGAATCTCGCTGGTCGGACATTGGAGTTGCAACGTGCGGTGAGTCCGCAATCTCTCGAGGAGGTTGAGGGGGCGGCACGTGAGGCGAAATCGCTAATCGAGCAGCGCGTCTTTTCGTGGACCGAGTTTTTCAATCGAATCGAGACAACGCTTCCGCCCGATGTCATGCTCACGGAGGTTCGACCGGACATCGAGAGTGGTTCTATCGAGGTGACGATGGGGGTCATGGGTCGCAACCTTGACGCGATCAGCCTGTTCATTCGTGCACTCGAAAATTCGGGCGCATTCAACGAGGTCCTGAATGTTGCAAGTGACCTGACTGACGATGGAATGTACCGAGCCGTGTTGAGCGGCCAGTACATGTCGGGGTCGATAGCGCCGCCAGCTCTAGGCGACGCAATAGAGCTCGGTGTTGACGATGTGGCCCGTGAGAATGGCACAGTGGACGATCCTGGTCGCTCCGGCGCTGGTGCGCCAGTAGAACCCGATGCGGGCTCCGGTGTCTCGCGACCAGGGGGACGTCGATGAATCTCTTGCAGCGAGTCTTGGCCGAAAAACGTGGTCTCGTGATCGTGGTCTCGGTGATTCTCGCAATAGACGTTGGTGTATATGCCTTCGCGGTCTATCCGTGGACCAGCAGGGTGTCGCAAACAGAGGCGCGTAGGGCCACTGCGGCCCGCGAACTGGCGTTGGCGACCGAGGCGTATGTCGTGGCTAACGAGGCCAGCGTGAGTAGGACGGCTCTTGACGGGCAGTTGCAGCGTTTTTACGAGGAGGTGTTGCCCACGAATTTGTCGAACGCAAGGAATTTGCTCAATCCCTATCTCGATGATTTGGCGGATGAGACGAATCTCGTGTTGGAGCGACGTACCAGTACGTCCAATCGAGAGAGAGAGAGCTTGCTGGCTAAACTGGAAACCAGGATGGTGCTGGCCGGCGAGTACAGAGATATTCGTGAGTTTATACACAGGCTGGAGACGGCACCCGAATTCATCCTGATTGAGGAAGTCTTATTGACGCAGCAGCCCGAAACTGATGGTGCCTTGGTGTTAACGCTCGGCGTGTCGACTTATTTCAGGGAGCTGACGGTCACGGGCGAGGCTCCCGGCTCGAATCTGGCACCGGACGGGAGATCGACCGACCTTGATGGCGAGGCCAGTGTGGTAGCGCCTGAGGAGACCTTTTCCCCAGGAGCATCACGCGTGTCCGATAGCGTCGAGCCGGAGACTGGGTCCGTTTCGGAAGGCGGCTCAGAGCGGGGGGCTGCTACATCGGGGGACGAGGGTGAACCGGTCGTCGTGCCGTTGGAGTCAGAGGTGGAGGAGTATGCGATCCAGGTCGCCGCATTCGAGAGCAGCGTAACCGCCGCGGCGTTGGCGGAACGACTGGCGATGCAAGGCTATCCGTCCTACGTTGTCGAGCCCGTCGACGACGAGCTTCCGGTGTTATATCGAGTTCGCCTCGGACAGTTTTCGGACCGGAGTTCCGCCGAAGCCATGGGGCAACGAATCCAGGACGAGGAAGAACTGGACTGGTATGTGGTGCCCCAGTGAAAACTCTAGATCTAGAGTGCGGGTCCCACGTGAATTGAGGCCACCGGCGTGGTCGTGACAGGAGTGTTTCGCGTGGGAGGTGGTTTTGCGGTGACCAGACTGCTCGAGCGCTTGAAGCCACGAACGGTTTGCACTGTCGGCCGTCACCGATTTCTCCGGACGGGCGGTTATAGTTTCGTCGAGTTGCTGGTTGTTTCGGCGATGTTGGCGGTGCTTGCCTCGGCAGTGCTCCCACTTACTAAGGTGACGATGCAACGACAGCGCGAGGCAGAACTCCGCCACGCTCTGCGTGAACTGCGCACAGCAATCGATCGTTACAAGGACTCCGCAGACTTGGGGATGATTGCTGGGACAAACTTGGAGGGCGAGAACCAGGGATATCCGCCCACCCTGGAGACGCTGGTCGAGGGCGTTGAGCAGGTCAGTGATGCCTCAGGTGGCAAGATTCGGTTTTTACGACGCATCCCCCTTGACCCGATGACTCGGAGCAACGAGTGGGGACTCCGGTCCTACCAAGACGAACCCGCCGCGACGACCTGGGGCGGCGACAACGTCTACGATGTCTATTCGACGTCGCGCGCGACCGCACTCGACGGAACAAGGTACGACGAATGGTAAAAAGGGCAGAGTGGCCTGTTTGCACCGGCGCGCCTTTCCGTCGAGACGGCGAGGGCGGCTGGACGTTGGTTGAGATGCTGATCGTGATCGGCCTGGTGATCATCTTGGCGGGGCTCGCGACGGTCGGTTACGGGACGGCGGTGACACGGTCCAAGGAAGCCGTGTTGAAAGAGGATTTGTTCAGGATGCGCGACGCCATAGACCAGTACTTCGCCGATCGTAATGAGTATCCCGCCACGCTCGATAGTCTCGTCACAGACGGTTACTTACGCAGGATTCCAGAGGATCCATTCACGGAGTCGAGCAGTAGCTGGGAAACGGAGCCTGCGGCCTTCGATTCATCGAATCCCTTGGCTGTGCCTGGGGTGTTCGATGTGAGGAGTGGCTCTCAGGGGGTAGCGAGTGACGGCTCGGTGTACGCAGAGTGGTAGACCGTCCTAGGGAAATCGTTCGAATTGGACCGGATTACCCCGGCGAATCTTGGTGCGAGGGACTACAGATGCTGTTTCCGGGCGCTACCGTCCCGTTCCAAGCAGAGGGGGTGCGAGGCCGATGGTGTCTCCGGCGCCGGTGTCGGTAGTGCCGATGCTGGATTCTGGTGTCGAAGGAAAGGTGTGACCGCCAAGGACTCCGGCTGCTGTTGGGGTAAAGACCCACTCTGCGTAGCTGGACAGACCGTTGACCTCCCGCATTGAGGCGCCTGTGTTTCGACTTCTCACCCCAACGATCGGTTCGGATTCGTCGTTCAATCCGGCTGTCGCTGTTTGGAACGAGGTGCGGCCGGTTTCCGTCGAGCCAGCGCGGCCCTGTTGCCTCAAACTTATTCCGGCGGTTGCTCCCGGAGCCCCCTGGAGTGCACTGAGCCTGACAAGGTCAAACTCCCCATCTTCCATCATCGGGTCCGCGTAGGCCCGCCTGAGGAATCGTCCCTGAACAAGCGTGTCGATATCTGGCGGATACGCATTCCCGAAACGGGCGCCGTAGAGACGGATAGCGCGAGCGTACTGGCCACCCCGGAAGATCAGTTCGGCTTCTTTCTCCCGTGTGGCCGACGTCGTCCAATTAGGAAGAAGTACCCCCAGCGCGAGACTCATAATGGCGATAGCAGCGAGCATCCCGGCCATGGCATAGCCGGAATCTGACGAGGACCGGGCTACCTGCGGCTGCGATGGGCGCATAGCGGTCAAGTTTCCATATCGATCCTAGCACTCGGGCGGTCTGTGGTTCTTGTTCTGCGAGTGGTGCAAAAAGGGGTTGCGGGGACCAATACGCGGTGCGGGCTGTGCATATAGAC
>DQEK01000260.1:0-2354 GCA_003533545.1 Acidobacteriota bacterium
CGCCTTCCGCCTCGGCATAGGACGGTAGTAGCTCGGCGTGTCAGCAGGCGAACACGGGTTGCACCAAGTTCTGGCGCTCGCTAAACTTGTCTCGCAAGATTTGAGAGCGCTCGCACGCAGTGCTGGCGCGGCCTGCATACTTGCAAGGAGACCAAGCCATGGGTTCTCAGCGTCGTGGATACACTTGTTCGCGTCTGTGTTTCAGCGCCCTCATTCTCGGGGTCGCTCTGGTTCTCCCGGCCTCACTCGCGGCGCAAACTGGCGACTCGGTAACGTTCACGAAAGACGTTGCACCGATCCTGCAGCGCTCCTGTCAGGACTGCCACCGGACGGGATCGATCGCTCCGATGTCACTCCTCACATACGAGGAAACCCGCCCGTGGGCTCGCTCCATCAGAGAGAAGGTCGTCAGCCGAACGATGCCTCCGTGGTACATAGACAAGAACATCGGTGTACAAGAGTTCAAGTATGACTACTCACTAAGTGACGATGAGATTTCCACGCTCACGGCATGGGTGGACAGCGGCGCACCCCGTGGCAACCCGTCAGACATGCCACCACCTCGGGAATTCCGGAACATCGCCGAGTGGAAGATCGGCGAACCGGACTGGGTCGTGGAAATTCCGGAACCTTTCGTCGTGGCCGCCGAGGCACCCAACTGGTGGGGGGACCTCTATTCGGACTCTGGCCTAACGGAAGACCGATGGGTCAAAGCAGTTGAGACGAAGCCGTCGCTTGAGGGGTTCCCCGTCGTGCACCACGCTGTAACCAGCATGGAAGACACGGACTCCGACGAAGGCGATTACAACTTCCTCAACGAATACGCGCTCGGCAAGAACGGCGACATCTTTCCCGACGGCACCGGTCGTCAGATTAAGGCCGGCGCCAAGATCAAGTTCAACCTACACTACGCCGCGATCGGCGTCGAAACCACCGACCGAACCCGTGTCGGCATCCAGTTTTACCCGAAAGGCGTGGTGCCTGAACGTAAGCTCATTTCGGCCCACGTCGGTGACGATGAGGACCTAGACATCCCGGCAGGTGAGTCGAACGTGCGTCATGACGGCTTCTACCGGCTGAAAGAAAACGCCCATATCACCGCGTTCCAAGCACATCTTCACAACCTCGGTAAACGCCAATGCCTAGGTGCAATTCTGCCTGACAACACCAAGCAAATCCTGAGTTGCGCCGACTGGGACTTCGGGTGGCACATCGTCTACAACTATGAGGACCGCGTGGCTCCGCTGCTGCCAAAAGGCACCCTGCTTCATGTCACAAGTTGGCATGACAACTCAGAGGCTAACCGCTGGAACGACGACCCGACCAACTGGGCCGGTTTTGGCCAGCGGTCGAGCGACGAAATGAGTTTTGCGTGGGTGAGTTGGTATGAACTCGATGACGACACGTTCGAGGCAGAAGTCGAAGAGCGCCAAGCTCTGACCAACAACGACAATTAGGGAAGCAAGAAAGGGAGAAAACTCTGCGCTTCGGTGATTGGACGTGCTTCGCCGTCTGTTTGTGCTGCGTTCGGACGTGAGCGTCAGGCGGGGTTTTTGCGCAGCGCAAAAATCGGTCGCCGGATTTTTCCAGGACTCTGCAGTAACTACTGGTCGGAACATCATGAAGTTTCACAGTCGTCTAAGCCTGGTCTGCGCGGTCACGCTGGTGGCTTCCCTTGGACCCGATGCCGTGGCACAGGAGCGCTGGCAGCGGGGGCAAAACGTGCAGCCGGTTTTTGAAGGGTGGGAACGGAACACCGATGGGTCTTTCTCCATGGTGTTCGGGTATCTCAACCGTAACTACGAAGAACAACCGGTCATCCCGGTCGGCCCGAACAACTTCTTTGAGCCGGGGCCCCAAGACCGGGCGCAGCCAACGCATTTTTACAACCGGCGGCAACAGTTCGTTGTCAAAGTTCGCGTGCCAGCGGATTGGGGCGACAAGGACCTCACATGGGCCGTCACTCACAACGGGCGAACAGACTACGCCTACGGACATCTCTGGCCAGTGTGGGAAATCGACAGCGGAGTTATGCGCTTGAATCGAGGGACTGGCACGGCTCAGGGCTACGCCGACAACCAACGCCCGTCCATCCGCGTTGAGGGGGGTGTCCAGAATTTTGATGTAACTCTTCCGAACTCGCTTGAGATCGTCGTCATCGCCGGCGACGACGGAATTCCACCGCCCAATCCGAGACTGTCTCAGCGGAATCCCAGGCGGGGACCAAAATCTCAGGCGATTGTCGACCCGCGTAACGCCGCAACTGCCGGACTGGCGGTAACCTGGCTACACTGGCGCGGGCCGGGTGCGGTCAATTTTTCACCGCAAGTACCTGAAATCGGCGAAGGGGGGCG
>DQEK01000260.1:2732-2852 GCA_003533545.1 Acidobacteriota bacterium
TCCTCCAAGCGGTTGCAGATGATACGGTCCATGTCACGCCGGTCTCCGTAACCGTGACCGTCAGCCCGTCGGCACAATAGGCCTTTTCGGAAAAGTCCGCCGGTCAAACACCACTAGCAC
>DQEK01000402.1:0-4466 GCA_003533545.1 Acidobacteriota bacterium
ATTGCGTTCGTCCCTTATCTGGAAGTCGCCGGAACGCACGGTGCCATCGCGCGGACCCTGGACGAGGCTCGGGTGTACTCCGCGGACTGGCAGTCGTATTTGGCATCGCCGGCCCGCTCTCATCGCTGGATACTGGACCGCATTGAGGTGTGGAACGAAGTGCTGTTCCCTGGGTTCCTGACCCTCGCCTTAGCCGCCGTCGGCCTGACGGCACTTCGACGGCCCACGGGAGCAGCCCCAACGTGTCCAGAGGCGACCACGGACGCTCCCCGATCGCTGTCGCCGATAGTCGTGCTGTACGGGTTGATCGGTTTCCTGGCCTGGTGGGCCTCACTGGGCCCCGCGGGCGGACTCTACACTGTGTTGTTCGAAACTGTGCCAGGGTTCGGTATGCTGCGAGCCCCCGGCCGATTCGGTATCGTTGTGGCGTTGGCCCTCTCTGTCCTGGCCGGGGTCGGCGTAACGCGTTTGGCACGCGGTCGACGAACCGGCGCCGTCACCGCCACATTGGTGCTAGTAGCACTCGCCGAACTAGCCGCGGTACCGTACCCGCACTACGAGGCACCGCGATTTCCTGCTGCCTACCAAATACTCGCCCAGCTGCCACCGGGTCCAGTCGCAGAATTTCCGTACTTCAACCGGCGCATGGAATACCCGCGGCACTCCTACTACCTGGTTGGCTCAACGATACATTGGCGTCCTCTCGTCAACGGATACTCAGACCTGATTCCCCAGGACTTTCGTACCGAGGCGGACGACCTCGCCGGATTCCCTTCCCGGTCGGCATTCGATCTTCTCGACCGTCGAGAAGCCCGCTACGTGTTATTCCACCGACAGTTCTACGAGGACGATGAGTGGCTCTCGCTTGGAACGCGCGTGGGGCGCTTCCACAATCGGCTGCGACCTATTTTCTGGGATGACGATGGGTGGCTCTTCGAAATCGTTGACGGCAACCGTTAGACATCTTGCAGTCAGCTTGCGAGCGTTGCGCCCGAGGTGGTACGTTTGCGCCCTGTGCCCACCCGCCCGACCGGTAGTCTGACCGTGTTCTTCCCGGCCTACAACGACGCCGGCACGATCTCCAGCATGGTGATCGGCGCGGTGGCCACCGCCCGCCAGTTAACCGACGACTTCGAGGTAGTAGTGGTCAATGACGGGAGTGGGGACGCGACCGCTCTAGTACTCGCAGAGCTGTCGCTCATGTGCCCTGCGCTCAGAGTGGTGACACATCCGCGCAACCGCGGATATGGCGCGGCCTTGAGAACGGGCTTCGCCTCGGCGACGAAGGAGTTCGTGTTTTACACGGACGGGGACGCCCAATACGACCCCCGCGAACTGGCCGACCTGTGGGCCTGTATGACGCCGTCGGTCGACCTGGTCAACGGATACAAGATTAGCCGGTCCGATCCCCTCCACCGGATTGTCATCGGTCGGCTCTATCACCACACCGTCAAGCTGCTGTTCGGGTTGCGGGTACGTGATGTCGATTGCGACTTCCGGCTCATGCGTCGCTCTATCTTCGAGCGAGTACGACTTGAAAAGAACAGTGGCGTCATCTGCCTTGAACTTATGAAGAAGATTCAGGACGCGGGCTACCACATCGTCGAAGCACCGGTGCATCACTTCCACCGGGCTTACGGTAAATCGCAGTTCTTCAACGTACCCCGCATCGTCCGTACGCTTTTCGACATTGTGAAACTTTGGAGGGCGCTCGTCTGGCGCAAGACTCCAGACGAGGCCGTCGCCCGTTCAACGACCACGGATGCCGAGTCATTACCCCCCCGGAAACGCACGGAAGAAAGGGTCTAGGCTGCAGCTCTGGAAGTTCGTAATGCTGGTGTCAGGAAGTTCCCACGACGGGCTTCCGCGCCATGGCCAGCAACGAACTCCCGCAGGGCAAGTCGACCCGTTTGACGAGCGCCGCTTCGACCGTCAACATCCAATCCAAGACCGTGTTCAACGGGCGAGGCGGCACCTCCATCTCACGCCCGGCATTCTCCTCAGACGCCAGGCCCAAGGCCCGTTGGACCAGTCGAAGCGGCACCAGGATCGGCAACATCGTAGCGTTGGTATAGGTGAGACGCTCGACTACGAATCCAGCGCGCTCAAGCAGGTCACGAAGAGCGGGCGCGGTATAGCGTCGGACCTCGTGTGCCAGCACCGAATGATTGCCGCTCAGCGTCGGCATAGCAGCCACGTTAATGATGACTCGCCCCCCGGGGCGCAAGACCCGAAACATCTCCGTCACGGCCGCCCGTTCGTCCGACACCTCGAGACAATAGAGCACGTCGAAGGACGTCACCAAGTCAAACCGTTCCCCGCTGAACGGAAGTCTGGTCACGGTGGCTCGCCCGACCTGGCGGCCAGCGGCGCGTGCGCGTTGGACGCCTATCAACTCCCGGTCGACCCCGCAGGCACTCCCGTAGTCCGACAGGACATCCAGGTTTGTACCGGTGCCGCAGCCACAATCGAGAATGTCCATCTGCGGCCGCTCGGCCTGCACCTGCGCCAACAGGGGACGCACGAAGCGACGGAGCCCACGAAACCAGAAGTGGTCGCGCTCGACGCGGGCCGTAACATCCAGGAGGAGTTTCACCAGTTACACCTTGCCGGCTCGAGAATGGTGGATAGTAGAGGACTGATAGATTGACAGGAGCATCATGAACGACGACAACGCGTCATTCTACAAGGGCCGGCGGGTACTGATCACCGGTGGTCTCGGTTTCATCGGGAGCAACCTCGCCGGCAGCCTGGTTGAACTCGGCGCCGAGGTGGTGCTGGTGGACTCGCTCATTCCAGACTACGGTGGCAACCTATTCAACATCGCACCAGTGCGGGACGCCCTGCAGGTTAACGTCTCGGATGTGCGGGACGCCAACTCGATGCAGTATCTCGTTCGTGACCAGGAGGTCATCTTCAATCTCGCGGGTCAAGTCAGCCACATTGACAGCATGCGGGATCCTTACACCGATCTCGAAATCAATTGCCGTAGTCAGCTCTCGATTCTCGAGGCCTGCCGGAACCACAACCCGGCGGTCAAGGTCGTCTTTGCCGGGACACGTCAAATTTATGGCAAGCCAGACACCCTTCCGGTGACCGAAGCTCACCTCGTGCGCCCAATCGACGTGAACGGCATCAACAAGGCCGCCGGTGAGTACTACCATCTCGTTTACAACAACGTATTCGGCGTACGCTCGTGCTCCCTGCGCTTGACCAACGTGTACGGACCACGTCAGCTCGTCAAGCACAACCGTCAGGGCTTCATCGGATGGTTCATCCGTCTCGCCGTTGAAGACCGAGAAATCCAGCTTTTCGGCGACGGCGCTCAGCTCCGGGACTTCGTGTACGTCGATGACGTCGTCGACGCATTCCTGCGCGCCGGCGCATCCGATGCCTGCAACGGGGAGGTATTCAACGTCGGCGGTGACGGCCCGGTGTCCTTGCGAGATCTCACCGAGCTGTTGGTCGAGGTCGCTGGCACGGGGCGCGTCCGCTACGTCGAGTGGCCGGAGGACCGCCGGGCGATCGACATCGGCGGCTTCTACGCTGACTCCTCGAAATTTCAACGGGCTGTCGGTTGGAAGGGCAAAGTCGACCTTCGTGAGGGCCTGACTAAAACGGTGCAGTACTACCGAGACCACCTCTCTCACTACGTCGACGCCCCGGTAGACAACCCATGAGTGATACCACGGTCAGATGGGTTGATCTCCGACCTCGGGACGATGCCGAGGCCGTCGAAGCTGCCATCCGTCGGGTGATCGAAGCCGGGTGGTTCGTGCTCGGCCCCGAGGGTGAGGCCTTTGAGACCGAGTTCGCCGAAGCAACCAACGGTGGCCAGACCGTCGGCGTGGCCTCGGGCACCGACGCACTGACGCTGACACTCCGTGCGCTGGGCATTGGCACCGGCGACGAGGTCATCACAACGGCACTCTCAGCCGTCTACAGTGCCCAAGCGATTGTGATGGCTGGCGCACGCCCGGTGTTCGCGGATATCGACCCCGACCGATTAACCCTAGATCCGGCGGCGGTAGAAGCACTCGTAGGCCCCAGCACCGCCGCGATCATACCGGTCCACCTCTACGGACAGCCCGCTGACCTACCGGCACTAGCCAAGGTCGCCGACCGACATGGCCTCGCCATCGTCGAAGATTGTTGCCAGGCTCATCTGGCAACATGTTGTGAGACCCCAGTCGGCACCGCTGGCGTTGCCGCCGCCTACAGCTTTTACCCAACCAAGAATCTGGGAGCACTGGGCGACGGCGGAGCCGTCACGACACGCGACTCCCAGCTCGAAGCCCGGCTTCGCCGCCTGCGGAACGGTGGGCAAACCGAACGCAACCAACACACCGACTCATCTGCACACTCTCGACTCGACGAAATACAAGCGGCCATTTTGCGGGCGCGCCTACCGTTGCTACCGAGCTGGACTGCACGACGACGAACTATCGCGGCACAGTACCGCGATG
>DQEK01000402.1:4801-4939 GCA_003533545.1 Acidobacteriota bacterium
ACGAACGCCCCAGTTCTGGTACCGGCCACCCTAGACACGGGGCACGTGTACCACTTGTTCCCCATCCGCACCACTGGCCGAGACGCGTTTCAGGAGCACCTCCGCAATCTCGCCGTGGAAACTCTGGTGCACTATCCG
>DQEK01000336.1:0-4416 GCA_003533545.1 Acidobacteriota bacterium
GGAGCGACCTCACGAACTGACACTTACCGGGCATTTTTGACACCACAACAAGCCTACACACCGTCGTGTCGTTGAGTGCTTCACCGGGGTCGAAACAGCAACGCCACGACAGACGGCTCGATCATATCAACTGTGACCACTTCTCGAGCGGACTCCCTGCGCCTTCGGAGCTTCTTAGCCTATTCGTCGATCTCCGCCAGTGCAACATAGTCACGATTTACGCGCACGCGGCGGAGGTCCCCTTCGGATGGTATCCGTACCTCGGTAACTCGAGCATTTACCGGCACCACGATTTTGTCTTCATGTCCGGAGCGATAGGTTAGGTCGACGGTGACCGGAAGATCGAAGATTCGCTCCGTGCGCTGTTCGAACCGCAACACGATGTGATCGCCGCTGGGATCTGTCTCGGTACGCGACGAAAACTCGAGCTCCGGGAGACCTGCCTCGTGAATCCACCGCTCGAAGAAGCGGTCAAGCGGCTGACCAGCTTCGATCTCGAAGGCGAGTTGGAGGGCATCAGTGCCCGCCTTCTCGAACCGCCATTCATGGTAAAAACGGCGCAGCCCGGCGAAAAAAGCCTCGTCCCCGATAAGGCCGCGTAGCATGTGCATCACCATTGCACCCTTGTTGTAAACGAGTGCTCGGAATACGCGCGGCTGGTTCTCGAGATGTCCGAGCCGGTACCCGAGATAGATCGGACCTTTGTCAGAGTGTCGCATGGCCCACCGGCGCATCTGGCGAAGGATGTCGGCGAACACCTCTGGTCCCGCGCTTTGCTCTGCGTGCAGTGCCGCAAAGTACTGGGCGAGTCCTTCGCTTAACCACTGTTCGTGGTAATTTTTCCAACCCACGGCCTGACCCCACCACTGATGGGCCACCTCGTGGGCCAAAAAAAACTCGGGATAACCGCTGAAGCTCACGGGGTCCGTCTGCCAGGAGACAATCACACCCGGAGCTCGAGGAAGAGGGTGGTTCATGATCGTGGAATAGGCGGGGCTGTGGCCGCCGGGCAGCAAGCTGTCGGTGACGGCGACCGTCATAGAGGGATAGGGGATATCACCAATCAACGACGCATAGAACGAAGCGATGTCCGCCGCCTGATCGGCGATCGACTCGACTTCTTCGGCGCCCCTCGGGGTCGCAACCGAATCGACTGTCAGTGTGTCGTAGTACACAGAACCCGAGGGTTTCGGTGTCACTGGGCGCTGCGCTTCGCCCGCCACGTGGACTTGCCTAACCGGAGGTCTGCGGTCGTCGAAGCGCGAGATCAAGGCGGACAGGTACCGAGCGGGCTGCAACGCGACGAAGGAAAACCGTTGCATGTCGGTGCCCGAGGCGCCAGAGATTGGCGGGTTGTTGTCGAGGGGGCTGCCACTGGCCACCACCCCCCAGCCTGAGGGGACCGAAAGGTTGAGGGTGGCGGTCGCGTAGTCGCTGACGAGTCCCTGTGGATACCAGTAACTGCGATTGCTGTAGATATAACGAGGCTCCCCTAGGCCATATAACGCTTGAGCGTCGAACCAGAAGTAGCGAGTGGCAATCCAGTTTTCGTCAAGTTCCTGTGCGCGCAGATCGCCTGCGTACTGCACTGTCACCGTGAGCGTGGTTCCACCGGGCACTTCGGCCGGCAGGTTGACGATTAGGCTGTTCTGTCCCTTCATTCGGAAGAAGAGAAGCGGCCCGAATTCGGACGATGTTACAGAGGAGACAGCCAGCTCGTCTGCCAAGCGCAGGCTAAACGAGGTGATTGGAAATCCGCTGACGCGCAGGGCCAACCGCGTCGTTCCCACGATACGGCAGCCAACTAATTCGGGCGTCGCGCGCAGTTCCTCTTGGGTGATGCCCAGTGGTTGGAACGAGGTCGAAATGTCGTAGTCAAGGATGTCCAGTGCCACGTGATCGTCGTCGGCGAAGTACCGACCTTGGGTCGCTCGCTTACGCGCGGATGGGTAAAGCGAAATCACGTGTCCAGCGACGCGGTCCGAGAGAGAAATGTCTTCCGGTTGGTTCCCAGATTGCGCGTACGTCAGCGTCCCGTGGCGCTTGCTTCGGATCTCCGCGAGGAAGTCCCCGACCGCCGGAGTGAAAGACCAGACACGATCGCTGATGTGTGAGAGGTCGAGCATGAAGGACAACTGGATGAACTCGTTAAACACCTCGGTGGCTCTCCGAAGATCGCCGGCATCGACAGGCCGCTCGACTAACCCGCTGGTCGACACCCGTGAGGCGAAGACCTCTGGGTGCACGCGGATGAACGCCGCGTCGAACTCCGCTTCCAACACCTCGTCGCCACTAAAGATACGCACCTGGCCCCGTTCGGCTTCTGGCTGCGGCGAGAAATTCATAACGCCGTCGCCCAACAGCACTAGTCCCGTCACGCCGGCCTCGGTCTCGGTGACGAAGGCCGACCCCTCGATCAAGGTCAGTGATAGGTCCTCACCGAGGACCACCGAGTTGTCGGCGGCGTACTGGGTGGTCGTGTTCAGCGTCAGATGATGAAGACCTCCGAGCGAATCGATCAGCGCCTGATTTCTGATCGTCCACCGCCCCGTTTCCGCCGCGCGCACAATTTCGAACTGCCAGGTTTCGAGTCGTCCCCGGGCGCCAGATTCGAAAAACACCTCAACCGTGAGGTCGTAACCCGAGTCGGACGGCATGTCATCGAGTGGCAGCTGGAACCGTGGGGTAAGTGTGACGCGGTCGACTGCCTCTCGGAGAGCCTCCTCCACGAACGTCGTGAAGGCGTCTCGATTTGCCTCTGGCGAGAGGAGTGAAAAAAAGACCTGGTGGTCGGCACTGAGCACGGCTTGCTGGAGCGTGTCCAGAAGAGGCTGATAGCTCGGCGACTCACCGCGCTGCCCCTCGGCAGGACCAGCGAGCGCCGACACGACGATCAGCGCGGTAACGAGACGGGGAATGGGCATGGGCACCTGGCCCTCCTTGACCGCCATGCGCCCCTACGCGGTGGCGCGAAAGTGAGCCGTGAAGTCCGCGATCGCGTCGTAGATCGCATCCAGTTCCTGCGGTGGCGCGAGGAACACGATGCGTAGGAATCCGTCCCCGGGTGATGTGCCGAATCCCGATCCATAGACACACAGCAAGCCGGTAGCACGTAAGAGGCCGATGACGTAATCCTCATCGGTGCGTCCGGGCGGAAGCTCAATCCGGGGCATCGCGTAGAATGCGGCCCGCGGCGGGACACAGGAAATGCCGTCGATGGCATTCAATCTCCGGGTCGTGATTGTCGCCCGCTCCCGTAGCGCCTGGACGAACGTCGCTTTGTGCTCGTTGTTGCCACTCAGCGCCGCCAGAATGGCATGTTGCATCGGGCCTGTACTACAGAGACGCCCATCGGCCAACTCGTTGATCGCGCGTAGTACCGCGTTGAGGCGTTCCCCGCCACTGACGGCCAGCCAGCCGGCGCGCCAGCCTGGCGCCTGGTACGCCTTCGAAATGGACGAGAACGAGATTACCGGTGCATCCGGGTTCAACGCCCCGATGGGCGGTACCGGTGCGTCGTAGGCTAAGTCTGCGTAGACTTCGTCTGCCAGAATTACGAGACCGTTTTCGTCGGCCAGTTCGACCAACGCTCGACGGGTTTCGGTTGAATACACCGCGCCGGTCGGATTGTTCGGATCGATTACGACAATCGCGCGGGTGGAGGGACGGATCAGGCTTCGGATGTGCTCCAGGTCGGGCATCCACCCGTTGCTTGCGTCCGTGCGGTAGAACACGGCGCGCGCACCAAGCTTGGTCAGCGTGGCGGTGTAAAACGGATAAGTGGGTACTGGAATTAACACCTCGTCGTCGCTGTCGACCAGCACTGACAGAGCTAACTCGATGCCCTCGGAAGTCCCTGAGGTCAGGACGACACGTTCTGGCCCGACCGGAAGCCCGGCCGCGCAGTAAGAAGCGGCCACGGCTTCTCGCGCCACCCAGATACCAGCGGCTGGCGTATAGCCGTTAGCGCCGTCTTGCATCGCGCGGATCACCGCGTCCACCAGATGTGGCGGCGTACGAAATCCGAAGGCCACCGGATCTCCGATGTTCAGGTAGGTGACCTGACGACCGCTTGCTTCGACCTTTTTCGCTTCCGCAACGACGTTGCGAATAGCGTAAGAAAAGCCCTCCAAGCGGCTTCCGACCACGATAGGTGCGGGCGCACGAGCAACCACGATGGCATCTTATCTCAGCCGACTCAGCCACTGTGGTGAAACTCCCGCGCCGTTCGATGGCGTCCTGTCGTGTGGCACGCGTGCGTTTCTGTCGATGGCCGGTCGTGAGATATCCTTTTTCCCATGGCGATTCGTACCGAGTTGACGCTTCGACTTGACAACTCCCCGGGTTCGCTGGCGCGCCTCTGCCAGACGCTGAAGGCCGAGAAAGTTAATGTCATCGCGTTCAACCTTGAGAGCT
>DQEK01000336.1:4841-9472 GCA_003533545.1 Acidobacteriota bacterium
GTGTCGATGCCGAACAGTCCCGGCGCGTTGGGATCCACGACCAGTATGCTCAGTGCCGCTGGCGTTAACGTCAATTACGCGTTTGCGTCTCCGGCCAACGAACAGGCGATGAGCGCGCTCGTGATCGCCGTTGACGACGCGCAACGCGCCGCGACCACTGCCGGGATGTGAGGTTCGGTTCTTATGCGTCTCTATGTCGATACGATGGATGCCGTCCTCGTGGAGTACGAATCCGACGGCCGGGTGAAGCTGGACGGAGAAGATTGGATGATGCCCTCCCTGCAGGAACGCCGGGCGATTCTGCATGCGGCGCAGACCCAGATCGAACAACTTCAGGACTTAGTGCTCGCGCTGGATTCTGATCCCGGAGAGTGACCGGTTCTATACTTCGTCCTCGGGCGCGTCCCGTTCAGGCTCCGGTTCGACGTGGAAGAGCAGAGAGTCGTCGGCCAGTGAGATCTGCACTGTGCCGCCATGTTCCAAATCACCAAACAAGATTTCGTCGGTCAACGGGTTGCGTACCTCGGTCTGGATTACACGGGCCAGAGGACGGGCCCCGTACTTCGGGTCATAGCCCTTTCGGGCGAGCCAGCGGCGTGCGTCTGGGTCGAGGGCGATCGCTACCCGTCGTTCGGCGAGCTGGGTTTCGAGTTGCAGCACGAACTTCTCTACGATGGTTTCGACTACCGCTGGCGCTAGGCTGTCGAAGGTGACTATGGCATCGAGGCGATTCCTGAATTCTGGGCTAAACACGCGTTCGATCGCTGCTTTCGTGCGTCCCCCGGTGTCCACGGCCTTGTCGTCCCCGAAGCCAATTCGGTCAACGCTCATTTCGCGGGAACCGGCATTCGACGTCATGATGACGACCACTTGCCTGAAATCAGCTTTGCGGCCGTTATTGTCTGTCAGGGTGGCGTGATCCATTACCTGGAGCAGAATGTTGTAAACATCCGGATGCGCCTTTTCAATCTCGTCGAGTAGCAGCACCGCATAAGGGTGGGCCCTGATCGCGTCGACAAGCAAGCCACCTTGCTCGAAGCCTACGTACCCAGGTGGCGCACCGATCAGTCGCGCGACGGCATGTTTTTCCATGTACTCGCTCATGTCGTAGCGGATGAACTCGTTGCCCAGGTGGATCGCTAGCTGCTTGGCCAGCTCGGTCTTTCCTACACCGGTTGGGCCGGTGAACAAGAAACAGCCCGCCGGACGATCAGGTTGCCCAAGGCCGGCCCGTGCCCGTTTGATGGCGGTGACCACGGCCCCAACTGCGGCGTCCTGGCCGAACACCACCCGTTGCAGAGCGTCGTCGAGTGTGCGCAGCCGTTCCTTGTCGGTGGCCGACGCCTGCTTCTCTGGAATCCTCGCCATGCGCGCAATAATGCGCTCGATGTCAGAGGCGGTTACGCGCTGGCGATCTGGGGCTGAGGGGATGGCCTGGGTCTCGGCCTCCACCGTGGCATCCACACCCGGCGCGGCCGCGGTGGCCGGAACGCGAGCCGCTGGTTCGGGGACCGTGGCGGCCATCTTTGCGCCCGCCTCGTCGATTACGTCGATCGCGCTGTCCGGCAACCGGGAGTCACGCAGGTGTCGTCCCGCGAGCTTGGCGGCCGCCTTCACGGCCGCGTCGGTGTAGACCACGCCGTGATGATCCTCGTAGCGCGACTGTAGCCCCGCGAGGATTTCGACGGCTTCGTCAACGCTGGCTTCTTCGATGACAATCCGTTGGAGACGGCGAGCTAGTCCGCGGTCACGCTCGATATGCTTGAATTCGTCGAACGTGGTTGAACCGATGACTCTGAGTTCGCCAGCGGCCAGCACGGGCTTGATCAGGGCAGCTAGGTCTGTCGTCCCACCCGTGGTTGCACCGGCGCCGACAGTCGAGTGCACTTCGTCGATAAAGAGAATCGGCTTCGATCGTTCCGTCAGGGCCTCGATCACAGCGCGAAAACGTTCTTCAAAATCGCCTCGAAACCTAGTACCGGCCAGCAACGCGGTCGTGTCGAGTGAAAACACCTCGGCGCCGCGCAGTTGGGCCGGTATATTGTCGTCGAGCAACCGGCCAGCCAATCCCTCAGCCAGTGCGGTCTTTCCCACGCCGGCGTCGCCGACGAAGACGGGATTGTTCTTTCGCCGCCGGCAGAGAATTTCAAGAGTTCGTTGCAGCTCGTCGGTTCGGCCAATCAGTGGGTCGAGCTGACCGGCCCTGGCGCGGGCGGTGAGGTTCACCGCGAACGCAGTGAGCGGGTCTCGCGCCGGGGTTGCTCCTTCGTTGCCGGTCCCCGCCGTGGCCGGTTCGGCGTCCGGAGTGTCCGGGTCGCCCGCCGGCACCTTTGAGATGCCATGGGAGATGTAGTTCAAGACATCGAGCCGCGTGATGTCTTGGGCCTGTAGTAGCTCGGCGGCGTATGACTTGGGTTGCTGAAGTATCGCAGCCAGCACATCGCCGAACCGCACCTCGTCCTTGCCCGCGCTTTGCACGTGCAGGACAGCGGTCTGGAGCACGCGTTGAAAGGCAAGTGTTTGGTCTGGTTCTCGCCCACGCGTCCCGCGCGCGAACTGCTCCAGTGTGTCGATGAACTCGTCAAGCGCGTGACGCAAGGCAGGCAAGTCGCTGCCGCAGGCCCGAAGAATTTTCTCGCCCTCGGGGTCGTGGGCCATCGCGTACAGCAGGTGTTCGAGGGTCAGGTGTGTATGTTGTCGGGCGGCCGCTTCGCGGTACGCGACGTTCAAAACTAACTCAAGTGCGGTGCTGAACATCGGTTCGCTGTCACTCCTCTTCTAGGGTCGCTTGGAGCGGGAAACCATCGCGCCGCGCCAGGTCATGAGTCGTAGCGACTTTGGTTTCGGCCACCTCGTGACTGTAGGCACCGCAGATGCCGTGTCCTTGCGTGTGCACCTGCATCATGATCCGATAGGCTTCCGCCGGGGTTTTGTGGAAGACCTCTTCAAGAACTTGCACGACGAACTCCATCGTCGTGTAGTCGTCGTTTAACAAGATGACCTTGTAGAGCGTCGGTTTTTGAGTCTTGTCGCGGGTTTCTTCAAGGACGCCGTGGTCGGCCTTCGGATCATGAGGCATGCGTGCGTGGTCGATCAGACTATGGAGCCCCCGATGACGTCAAGCAGGCACTTGTCGGCACCGTAGTAAGATTTCACGCCTATGCAAACGATTGCCCGTGGCATCACGTGTCTCGACCTGATGTTTCTTGGCAAGCCACGCATCATCGCGACCGGGGTTCTCCAAGGTCCCGGCGGCGTGGCGTTGGTCGACCCTGGTCCGTCGACCTGTCTCAAGACGTTGCGTGCGGTGCTTGGCGATCACGGAATTACGCTGGCCGACGTGCGCACCATTCTTCTGACGCACATTCATCTCGACCATGCTGGCGCAACAGGGACCTTGGTGCAGGAGAATTCGGCCATCCAGGTATACGTCCATGAGCGTGGAGCACCGCACATGGCCGACCCAGCAAAGCTGCTACACAGTGCAACGCGTCTGTATGGCGATGACATGGACCGACTGTGGGGTGAATTCCTCCCGGTGCCGGAAGCGAATCTTCGGGTACTTGTCGGTGGTGAACGAGTGGCAGGTGCCGATCGGGACCTTGAAGTGGCCTATACCCCGGGCCATGCCTCACATCATGTTAGCTTCCTCGACCGGTCGAGTGGGGTGGCTTTTGTGGGTGACGTTGCTGGCATCCGCACCGGTTCCGAGCTGTTTGCTCTGCCCCCGACACCGCCGCCAGACATCGACATCGCCGTTTGGAAGGCGAGTGCGCAGTTGATCGATCAGTGGCAGGCCGAGACCCTGTTCATTACCCACTTCGGAGCCCACGGTGAACCCGCAACGCACCTAGCAAGTCTGGTCGAGCATCTTGATAGCATGGCGGAGATGGCGCACACCATCATTCAGCAGGAAGGGAACCCAGACGAACGTATGGTGCTGTTCACCAAGGAGGCCCGCCGATATCTACAACGGTACATGCCAGAAACCGCTGCTTCGATGTACGACCAGGCTGCCCCGCTGGAACAGTGTTGGCTTGGACTGGAACGGTACTGGAAAAAACAGGGGGTCGGTGCGTGAGCGATGGTGGGATCACCGAGTACGAACGGGCCCGCGTTGTCCAGTTACTCGGCCGGACGCGCGACGATTTCCTGGCAGCCGTCGAATGCGTGACCAACGACCAGTGGTGTTTCCGGCCGACACCTGACGGGTGGTCAATCGGGCTCATCGCGGAGCACCTGGGTTTGGTTGAACGTGGGTTGTTCGGCCGGGTCGAACAAGCGCTGCGGGGCGCGACCCATCCGGAGTGGCAGACAGCGACCGGTGGCAAGGATGCAGTGATTGAAACCATGCTCGCAGATCGAAACACCCGTAAAGACGCGCCGAACGCGGTTGTCCCCACCGGGACTGTGGCGCGACATGATGCGCTCCAGATTTTCCAGGAGAGGCGAGCTCGATCACTTCCCTTTGCCGAGACGACCACCGCCCCGCTTCGGGCACATGCGGTTGACCATCATCGCCCGACAGTTGGAGCCCTCAACGCCTATCAGTGGCTGCTCTACATACCACTGCATAACCAAAGGCACATTGGACAAATCTCGGAGATCAAGGCTGCGACGGGATACCCGAT
>DQEK01000036.1 GCA_003533545.1 Acidobacteriota bacterium
TCTGCGCGAGGGGCTCTCCTTCAGTACGGGTCAGGTCATGACCGAAGCAGCGGGCCTGGCCAAGACGCTGGAGAGGCTCCAGGAGTACATGGGCGAGCAGGCCCTACACTTCAATTCCGATTCACAGGTGATGGCATGAAACTGAGAGGGATCGGCATCGGCTCGATGCTCTATGGCCTGGGATACGGATTTGCGCGTCCGGACTTCGGCAGCGCGGAGGTTGACGTCGCGTTCGACGGCAGTGTGACACTGAGGAACGGCGCGAGCGAGCTGGGACAGGGGCTGCGGACGATTCTGTGTCAGCTCGTCGCGGACGAGCTTGGCGTTCGGTTCGAGGAGGTCTCGATCGTCTCGGCGGACACGGAGAAGACACCCGATTCTGGTCCGGTGTCGGCCAGCCGTGCCACCTACGTGCAGGGGAACGCGGTCATCAAGGCCTGCCGCGACCTGAAGGCGCGATTGGGAGAGGTCGCGACGGAACTGCTCGACACCCCACCGGAGCGGTTGGTGTTCCGCAACGGCCACGTCCACGATGGTGAATCGCCGTCCACGTCGGTGCCATTCACCACGCTGGCTAGCGAGGCCCACGCCCGTGGCAGACGATTCCAAGGATACGGCTGGCACAGAATCACAACGCCCGATGTCGATCCTGAAACATCTCAGGGAAACGCCTACGCGACCTACGCGTGGGCAAGCCAACTGGCTGAGGTAGAAGTCGACACCGAGACGGGACAGGTCGAAGTCATCCGATTAGCCTCGGCAACCGACGCGGGGAAAGCTATAAACCCAAAAGGAGTCGAAGGCCAAATCGAAGGCGGCGCAGTGCAAGGACTTGGATTCGCGCTCATGGAGAACATGATCGTAGAGCGCGGGACCTTCGTGAACTCTCGCTTGAGCACCTACCTGATCCCGACGGCCGCCGATGTCCCACGCATCGATCCGCTCATCGTCGAGGTGTACGACCCGACGGGTCCGCACGGAGCGAAAGGCGTTGCCGAGCCGGCGACGATCCCCACGGCGCCTGCCATCTTCAATGCCATCGCTGACGCGATCGGGAAACATATCACCCGGACACCGGCCAATCCTGAACGTATCCTCCAGCTGCTGGGAAAACTCGAGACGGAGCAGGAAACTGCGATGGCCCTCGAGGACCTTCCCTATCCACCCCCGTAAGGGCGACAGACCGGAATGATCCAGACACAGAAGCTCGCACGCGGACTGTCGGCGGTCGTGCTGGCCACGTTGATGGCGACCTGTACGGGAAGCCCGACGGTGGACCGCACCGACGCATCCGACGCTCTTGACGGGGACCCGATTCTGTTTGGAGTCATCGCACCCTTGACCGGCCCGGTCGCCGATGCTGGCGCCTACGTCGTCAGCGGCCTGACCATCGGTGTTGGGAAGATCAACGCCCAGGGAGGCGTCTGCGGAAGGCCCTTGGAGCCCATCATTCTGGACGGCATGAACGATCCCCAGGAATCAGCGAACGCGGCTGAGAATTTGATTACGCGCGAGCAGGTGCCGATCATCATGGGCGCGTGGGGCAGCTCCTCGACTCTGGCGGTCATGCCCGTCGTGGCGCGACACGGGATACCGTTGGTCGTCGAAACCTCCAGCTCGGACAAGATCACGACGCCCGGGACCCCGGGCTTCGACTGGGTGCATCGCATCAGTCCTACCAGCGCCATGGAAGCTGAGGCGATGAAACCCTATCTGGTCGATGAGCTCGGGATGCAACGCGTCGCCATTCTGAGCGTCAATAACGACTGGGGGCGCGGCGCAGGAGCAACCTTCCGCCAGGCCATTGAAGAACAGGGTGGTCAGATCGTGCGCGAGGACTACATCGACCAGACCGTCACTGATGTTCTTCCGCAACTCACACAAATCAACGGCTCCGGAGCGGACGCGATCGTCATGACCACTGGCGCCGCCCAGATTGCGACCATCCTCAAGCAGTACACGGAGCTTGGCATGGACCAGCTCATCCTCACCACCGGGGGGAGCAACTATCCAGTCGCCATCATGCAGCTGGCAAGCCCAGAAATGGTCAATGGCACCTACCATGTCATGTTCTACGTGCCGACAGAGCACGCCCTGGCGGGCGACCCCGCGATGTCCGAGTGGTACTACGACACCTACGCGGAGAACGGGTATCCCGAGGTTGGTCTGGGCGAATCCTACCGCGGTTTCGACGCGGCGCATGTCATCGCGCAGGCGATCGAGCTCAACGACTGCAGTCTCGACCCTGAGAGTCTGAACCAGGCACTGACCAGAGTCGAGTTCGCTGGCCTGAGTGGCCTCGTCAGGTTTAGCGAGGCCCACGGCCACCAGAGTCGTCCGAACGTCTACCTGGTGCGCGTCGACAACGGTGAGCTCGCGGCCGTTGCGGCCGACCCACCCGTCGAGCAGCCGTAAGCGCACCGCTGCCGTGCCATGGTTGAACTTGTTCAGCACCTTCTCAACGGCTTCTTGATCGGCGGTATCTACGCCCTCATGGGCATCGGCCTGACGCTCATCTTCGGCGTCATGAACGTGGTGAATTTCGCGCACGGCCAGTTCTACATGTTGGGCGCGTTCGTTGTATACACAGTCTTCACTCTTGCCGGTGTGCCTTACCTGCTGGCCCTGGTCGTGGCAGCCATGGCGGTCGGCTTGCTCGGCGTGATCACTGAACGACTCCTGCTGCGGCCGATTCGCGATCAGCCCCCGGACGTTCCCATGCTCGCGACCATCGGGCTCTCGATCTTCCTGGCGAACATGGCGCTGATTATCTGGGACCCGACACCCAAGGACACCGGTTTGCCGTTTCCCCTCGTCGGCGTGAAGGTCGGCCCCTTGACCCTGACGCCGATGCGGCTATTCGTGCTCGTCGCCGCGTTCGTCATCATTGCCGGATCGCATTTGTTCCTGCAGCGCTCACGAATGGGCAAGGCCATCCGGGCCACGTTTCAGGATCGAGAGGCGGCTGCCCTGATGGGCGTCGACGTCGACGTCGTCAACATGGTCACTTTTGGCTGGGGAGCCGCTATGGCGGCGCTCGCCGGCGGCCTGCTCGCGCCGATCTTCCAAGTGTTCCCTACGATGGGAGCCATCGTCACCGCCAAATCCTTTGCAGTCGTAATCGTCGGCGGCCTGGGAAGCTTCCCCGGGGCCATTCTGGCAGGACTGCTGCTGGGGATTGCCGAGAGCCTCGGGGCAGGCTATGTCTCGTCGGGATATCGCGACGCGATCGCATTCATCTTGATCATCGTTGTGCTCGTCGTCAGGCCCACCGGTCTGCTCGGACACGAAACGCACAAGCTCGCCTGATGTGAGAGCCACAGCCAAATCTTGAACAGACGATGGCACAACCCCTGACGCGAACATCTCGGTATTTGCTTGCTGGATTGCTGTCCGCAGCGGTGCTCTTGCCCTACACCGTCAGCGATCAGTTCATCATTCGGCTGGCGATCCAGTCCGGCATTTTCATCCTGCTCGCATCCGCTCACAACATCTTGATGAAGGTGGGCCTCCTGTCGCTCGGGCCTGTGGCGTTCTATGGACTGGGCGCCTATGTCTCGGCGATTCTCACGACGCGGTACGACGTGCCCTTCCCTGTCGCGTTCTTTGCTGCAGGTCTGGCGGCAACAGCTGCCGGCTGGGTCATTGGCCGCCTGACGCTGAGGCTTCGAACCGCCTATTTCGTACTCGTCACGCTCGGTTTCGCAGAATGCTTCCGCCTCGTCGCCCTCAACTGGATCGACATGACCAACGGCCCGATGGGGATTACCGCGGTGCCTCCACCGGCTCGGTGGTTCGTCGGATACATCCCGTATTTCTACTTCATCCTGTTGCTGGTCGTGCTGACGCTGTTCGGTCTGTATCGCATGGAACACAGCACCATCGGACGGGCCATGCAGGCCATTCGTCAGAACGAGCTGCTCGCCGGGTCCATCGGCATCTCCGGATTTCGGTACATGTTGCTTGCGGCCTTACTCGCCTCGTTCATCATGGGACTGGCAGGCAGCTTCTATGCGCATTTTTTTCAGTTCCTCAGCCCCGAGATCCTCGCGTTCGACCTGACGATCGCCATCGTGGTAATGGTCGTTGCCGGTGGGCGCGCCACGTTGATGGGACCAGTCCTGGGCGCGATTGTCTTCACGGTCTTGCCCGAAGTCCTGCGCGTGGTCCAGGTATGGCGCATGGCCATCTTCGGTCTGTTGCTCATGCTCATGATGCTCTTCATGCCGGATGGAATCTGGCCCGCGCTGCAACGGCTGGGCCAACGCTGCTTCGAGCGCGTCACGGGTCGGCGAACGGCAGCGGTGGTTCCGTCATCGTTTGGCTCTCCTTCCGAGGGATTTGCCGCTAACGGTTCACCCCCCCCGGTCCCCGTCCGTGTCGAGCATGAGGTCACACCGACCGACCGCTCGCAGACCCTGTTGACCGTTGAGCGTCTGTGCGTCCACTTCGGTGGTGTCCAGGCCGTGCATATGGTCGACTTCGACGTGAAGGCTGGCGAGATCCTGTCGATCATCGGTCCCAACGGCGCGGGCAAGACAACGATTCTCAACGCGATCACCCGTGTCGGACCCATCACGGACGGGAAGATCTCGCATCAAGACGCGCTGCTCAACGGCTTGCGCTCATACGAGGTGGCACGATGCGGCATCGGACGCACATTTCAGAACACGAGCCTGTTTCCCGATGTTTCGACGCGCCAGAATCTCGTCCTAGCGCACAACGGCCTAGAGCCCGAGTCACTCCTCCTCAATTTGCTCCGCTCCGATGCATCCGTCCAGGCAGCGAAGGACGCCGAGGTCGCGGCCGATCGTATCCTGGAGCGCACTCGACTGTTGCCGTACGGAGCGTCCCTTGCCCGCAGCCTCCCGTACGGTCATCAGCGCGTGCTCGAATTAGGCATCGCCCTAGCCGCACGACCCAGCCTCCTGTTGCTCGATGAGCCGGCGGCAGGCTTGAATCCACCTGAGGTCAGCAACCTCATGGCCATGATCCAGCAGATCCGTCACGAAGGTGTCACGATCGTCTTGGTGGAACACGACATGAAGCTGGTCATGAGCGTCTCTGACCGCATCGTCGTGTTGGACCATGGCAGGAAGATCGCTGAAGGACGCCCAGAGGAGGTCCGCACGAATCAACGAGTGGTGGAGGCATACCTAGGAAAGCGTAGCTAACATGCTGCAGATGACGAACGTTGAAGTGTACTACGGCAGTGTGCGTGCTCTCGACTCGGTGACGTTGCACGTCGACGAAGGGGAACTCGTAACCCTGATTGGCTCGAACGGCGCGGGCAAGAGTACGGTGCTCAAGACCGTCTCGGGTCTGACGTCGCCTCGCGTTGGGACGATCGAGTTTTTGAATCAACGGATCGACGATATGTCGCCGACCGAGATCGTCAGGCTCGGCATCGTCCATTGCCCGGAAGGCCGTCGGGTGTTTCCCGACATGACGGTGGGCGAGAATCTCGACATGGGCGCGTACACGCGTTCCGATACGGACGACATCGCGACGGATCGAGATCGTCTCCTCGAGCGTTTTCCGATCTTGCATGGACGTCAGCACCAGCGTGCTGGCGATCTCTCGGGAGGGCAGCAGCAAATGCTTGCGATTGCGCGCGCGGTGCTTGCGCAACCGCGGTTGCTCATGCTCGACGAGCCTTCACTCGGGCTCGCGCCGATCCTCGTGGAGCAGGTCGCCGACATCATCAGGGAACTCCATGCAAGCGGCACGACGATCTTGCTCAATGAGCAGAATGCCGAGATGGCGCTTCGACTAGCGGATCGGACGTATGTGCTGGAAACCGGACGAGTCACGCTGGAAGGAGCCAGCGAAGACCTGCTCCAAAACGAGCATGTGCGGAAATCCTATCTCGGAGATTGAGTGATTTGTTCCAATGAATTTTGTATTGGTCATCCGATCATTTTGCATCGAGCCAAATCAGGATTAGTCCATATCTTTCAACATCTTGTGGTAGACCTAACTTTTTTGTCTATATCTTGTAGTTTTCGTCTTGACAATCCTATGCGCCTGACCTAGAATCCCCACGGTTTTTTGCGGGTCGTTTTTTCCTGCAGTGTATGGACGTCCGAGACTCTCCGAACCCACGATCTTAAAAGGGACGTTCGTACTTTTCCTTCCTTCACTCAGTTCGTAAAGCTGAATGACAAGACACACATCGTCTGAAAAGCAAGAACTCACTTCTGTCATCCGACGGGTTCTGTCGGTTTTGTTTTTACTATTCGTATTTTTACTTGGCGTCAAAGGGCTCGGCGATGGATTCAAGCTGTTCGGAACAGATTTCCTGGACAGCTTCTTCAGTCTAACTGCAAATCCCTTTGTCGGGATCTTCGTAGGGGTGCTGGCCACAACGCTAGTGCAGAGTTCATCGGTGTCGACGTCTATGATCGTTGGACTGGTAGCCGCACCGGAAAACCCTCTGCCGTTAGCTAATGCAGTTCCGATGATTATGGGTGCCAATATTGGGACGACGGTTACCTGCACGGTTGTCTCATTGGCGCACATGGGACGACGCGACGAGTTCGAAAGAGCGTTCTCGATGGCCGGCTGCCATGACTTCTTTAACATCTTGGCGGTAATGGTCTTACTGCCATTGGAATTAATGACGGGCTATCTGCAGAGCACTGCAAGATTTTTGTCTACGGTAGTTGTCGGAATAGGTGGTTTCACATACGAGAGCCCATTCAAGGCATTGTTGAGCTTTGCTTTTACCCCTATCCAGAGCTCGGCGGAAGCAATATTCAACGCAGAGTGGGGACAAGCTTTTTTCTTGGTCGGTATCAGCGCGGCGCTGATCTTTGTAGCACTTTGGCTAATCGTAAAATTGATGCGTTCCTTGGTAATCTCACGCATCGAAACCGCAGTGGACAGTGCGCTTGGTTCAAGTGCGGTGTTCGCGATGGTGATTGGGGTCATCGTTACCGTCATGGTGCAATCGAGTTCGATTACGACGTCAATTATGGTTCCGTTAGCTGC
>DQEK01000340.1 GCA_003533545.1 Acidobacteriota bacterium
GCTGGGTCTGGATGGTCCCCGTTCCAAAGTTCGGGTTGTTCGAGGGCCCGACCTCGGCGAACTGCGGTGTCCCGTCGGCGTTGATCGCCGTCCCGTCCCAGTTGAGGTCGGTCCACGACCGCCAGTCGAGCGAATACGCGTTGACCGGGTTGAACCCTTGGGTGAGGCCGGTCCCGTGGTATTCCACATACCGCCCCGCGGACACCTTTATCGCCGTCGAGCCGTCACCGAACAGGTCGAACGCTGCGCCGCCCCGGCCGCTGTAGTTCTTCCAGTTTGGAACATTCTCGATAATGGGATTGGGAAGCGTCAGCTCGGGTGCCCAATAGCCCGCTTCCCGAGTGCCCCCCGGAACCGAGTTGTTGAACCAGTCGAAGCGGAACCCCCCGTTCACGGTCAGCCGGTCCATCGTGTAGGCATCCTGCACGTAGAGGCCACAGTCGCAGTTCATGTTGATATTGCTTTTCGCGTTCCCGTTAACCCCCACCATGATCCCGATGGGCCACCCGTTGAACGCGTAGCCTGAGAAGATCTCCCCCGGCGGGGTGTAGGAGAGGGACGTGTTATTTTTCACGAACATCAGGCCAGTCTTGAAGTTGTGCGACCCCGTCACATACGAAAGCGACGCATTCGCGCGGTGGTGGAAGTCATTGTTGTGGTGGTTCTGGAAGCTGCTCCCCCAGACCGCACCCGTCGCCACGTCCTCGATCTGCATCCGCTTCTGGCCGCCATGGTCCACCGGGTCTGTGTTGACGTCGGCTTTCTGATACGCGAAGTCCGCCTCCAAGAGCAGGCTGTTCGTCACCGGTGCCGTCCAGCGAGCGCTCATGAGGTAGTCCGGGGTGTTATAGGAGTAGGCCGACTCCGGTCCGATGTCGCCGAACACCCCGGCAGGCATAGCCCGGTCCCCCTTGGACAGCTCTCTGATGATGTTGAAGGTGAGCTTGTTGCGCAGACTGGCCTGATAGGTGATGCGGATGGTCTGCTGGTACTGACGGTTGTGGTTGTACGCCCGCAGATCGTCGCCGAGACCCGATGGCGAAGACGGCTCGTCTGGGTCGAAGAACTTGTCGAGAATGTAGTTCATGCTCTTGCCCTGGAGCATCGAGGCGTAAAACCAGAGCTTGTTTTCCACGATCGGCCCGCCAATGGCCGGGTTCAAGCTGTAGGAAAAGGCCGTCGGGGCGAACTCGAAGCCCTGGTCCTTCAGCGCTTGGCTCTGGTTGTCCGACTGAAAACGCGCTCTCGTGCCGGTGGCAAAAAAGTTGTAGGAGAAGTTGTTACCGCCCGATTTGGGGACGACGTTCGTCCGCATCCCGCTCTGGGCGTATTCGGCATTCTGTGAGGAGATGTCGAAGACAACCTCGGTGACGATCGCTTCGTTCGTGACGGTCCCGACACCGCCCGACCACTCACTCCGCCCTTGGAGTTGCCCCCCGGTCTGGATGCCGTCGAGGGAGGGAAGGCCATCCGCGGCGTCCGAACCGTGCAGTTCCGGACGACTACCATAGGGGCCGCCGATGACCACCCCCGGCACGTACTGCGCGGCTTGAAAGATACTCGCCGCACCCGGCAGCACGTTGACCCGGTCGGCCGGCAACACGTTCTGTTGCCGCGTGCTCCTGACGTCAACGAGCGGCGCTTCTCCGGTCACATTCACCGTTTCCGCGATCCCGCCCACCGTCATGCTCGCGTCGATATCCGCCACGAACGCACCTTCCAGCACGATTCCCTCGGTCTGCAAGGTGCCGAAGCCCCCGAGCGTGAAAGTTATCGTGTAGATGCCCGGTGGCAATTGTTGGACGGCGTAGTTCCCCGCTCCGTCGCTGACACCCGCTCGGGGAGCAAGGAGCGAATCGCTAGTGACCTCGACCGTCACCCCGGGCAGCACGAGACCGCCTGAGTCCCGGACGGTACCCGCAATTCCGGCCTGGTCCTGTGCCTCCACCGGTGAAGGCGCCAATACAAGCGCTGTCACCACCAACACGACGCCAACAGCAAATTTTAATGTCTTGTCCATACGGTCTTCTCGCCCACGTTGAGCCAACCTAATAGTCCCCAGTTAAGGAACCAGCTGGTAAGTGTTCACGCACTCTACAAAATCAAAACCACAAGCACAACCCTAAACCATGAAACACCAAGGCACACCACGGTGGAGCACCCACTACGACCTACGGAGGCTCGCATCGGCGCGGACCTAGCCCAAAGCTTTAACACGCCACCGCGACAGTCACGACCGAACGCCAAGCCCCTCAGCGACCCGGCGCCCAGCTTCTACGGCACATTCACATTCCCATCGAGTGTCGGGGCCATATTGACACCGGCACGCGTGGTCAAGATTCTGGTAGACGGTTGCTCGGATATGCCGTCAGGCGGCGCGTAGGTCACACGATACTGGTTGCTCACCACGTTGTGTTTCCTACCGATCGCCTCGGCCAACTCCGGCAACAGAGTGCGAAACCCGTTGGCGGAGACCAGCCCCTCGTAGGTTCCTCCCGTCGCGTCGCCGATATCCGTGCCCCACCGTATCTGGTCGCCACCCTGTTTGACCCCCGTAATCGACGAGCCGCTGAGGAGCCGCGTGTGGACGGTGACCGAGTTATCAAACAGGCGCTGCATCATTTCATTGAAGGGACCTTCTCGCACCCGGTTGCTTCCCTCGGGGCCGTTGGTCGCGACCATCACGATGACTGGAAAATACTGGCCTTCCTCATCCTCGTCCAAGCGCTCCGCTTCTTCATACAGCGCATCGAAAAAAAAGGCCGCACCTTCCACCGGCGCCGTCACGCCGAGAGCGTCCGTGAGCTCTTGCCTGTTGGTGGTGTGCTGGGCCCAGAACTGCGGTCGCCCCCCGATCGTCGCGATCGCCACCTCGACATCTGGTGGGAGCGCATCCACGAAGAGCGACACGCCCTCGCGCATGTCGTCCAGCGCGGGCCTGGTGCCTATCCCGTTGTCGATGAACACGGTCACCCGCACCGGCCAGTCGATCGGTTCGATATTGAGTGTCTCACCATGCTCGCCGTCCATCTCCACGACCACTTCCTCCGCCCTGAGGTCGGTCACGGGGGCGCCGTTGGCGTCGGTGAAGCTGACGAAGAACGACCCGGTCTGTGCCCGTGCGACCCCGCTCATCAAAGGTGCGGCGAATACGATGAGCGCGAGCGCAATGAGCGGTCCCGCCAGGAATCGACCGCGGGTGGTGTCGGTAGTCATATCAAGTGCCTCCGTGTGAGAAGCGAGTCTACAACAATGCCCACATCAATCCCCGAATCGATCTTGGCCGGGTGCGGACACAGGAAACCTAGGGGAGCGCCGCGAGCGTGGCCTGGGCTTGCGCCCCCTCCGGCGAGTTCGGGGCCAGCTCGAGGACCTTTTGGAACAGGACCTTCGCACCCTCAATATCCCCTCGGTTGAGCGCCACGAGGGCAAGCTTGAAGACGGGCGGTTCCCATTCAGGGTCGGCGGCAACCGCCTTCTCATACCAGTCGGCGGCAACGTCGACGTCGCCTTCCCCAAACGCCACTTCACCGAGATTGTAGAGGTCTTCCGGCGACGCAGCGCCCCCTGTCGAGGCCAGGTCCTTGGCCGCGTCAAGGTCACCGGCCAGCAGTCTCGTCCGGGCGATCTTTCTCTCGATCACCTCGCTGTCGGATTCACCAGCCAGAAAACGGTCATATGCCGCGAGGGCGTCCTCAAATTGACCGAGCGACCGGTAGGCATCTCCGATGTCCTCCTGGAGGGCGGCCATTTGCGGCCAGGTCTCCATCAGCTGTTCATATCCAGCAATGGCTGTCCGGTAGTCTGCGGCATTGTAGGCGTTGTCGGCCGCGAGCAACCCGGCCTTGGCCTGCTCTAACTCAGCGGTGGTGACCTGGCCCTCGAGCACAATCTCGCCCAGGAACTCGTCCACCTCGAGTTCCGCGTCCGCTTTGACCGCCTCCATGTGGAACTCGATCGGGGCCTTGCACCGAATTTGCTGGGTCTGCGTACACAGGTTCGACCCGATCTGCGTCACCTCGACCCGGAGTCTCACATCCACAAAGCCTTCGGCCGAAGCCGTCACGTTCCAGATACCGCTCCGAAGCCAATTGACCGTAAAGCGACCGTCGCCCTCGTTGACGTTGGACTCAACCGTCGTGGCGAGCGATTCCCGCGTACCGTCCGGCTGGAATTCTGGGGGATCAGCCCGCACAGTGGCGCCCGGGACGGCATCTCGGGTCCCTTCAAGAAAGACCCAGCCTTCGATGACACCTCTGTCCTGCGCGAATCCCTCGGGAGTGCCAAGCAAGACGAGCGCAACAGAAACCAGCGCGTAACGGAATAGGCGGAACAAACCCATGGTTACCTCATCAAGACGTGGTTCAAAGGTCACACGCGCGACTTTCACGAGTATAGCGTCATACCGGCGGCAGGCAGCAATCTGGGGAGCACGACTCCCGTGGGTGTGCGACGCATGTTGGACGCATCGTCGCAGTAGTTCGGCGCATTCGCGTATGAGTCCACCTGTCTAGGAGCCCTCGTTCAATCGACGCGTTCACCGTGGTTCCGCGTGGATGCACGCGCACGGTCCACCACAGACGCCACTGTTGATGCCACCAGCGCGTAGCTGAGCACACGAGCCGCGACCGTCAAGAACGACGCGAGGTCTCTCGCCACACCTAACCGTGAGACCGACACGACCAGGAGCGGAACGAAGTAGAGAATCCCGTTCCAACGCCCCAGCGAGTTCATCCGCAGTTGTTTCTGTCGGTGAAGAAAGTATGAATCCAGCACGTATTGGCCAAACGCAATGACGATCAGGATGGGCAGGATGGGGGTCACCAGCCCCGCCGTGGCGGCGCCGGCCAGCCCCGCCGTCACGAACGCGAAGTCTGTGCCATGGTCGAACAACTGACCCCTGGCGCTGGCCGTCTTCGTCATGCGCGCGACTCGTCCATCCCAGTAGTCGGTCGCAATCGCCACACCGAGCAGCACGACGAGGACGCTGGGACCCGCGAACTCGGGTCGGGCAAACGCCACGGCGACCGGCACGACCAGCAGCAACCGTACCGCGGTGAGCGCATGTGCCATTACCGGCCAAGGAGTTCACGTTGGGCGCGGGGCCAAAACGCCAGACCGATCAGCGCGTTGAACAAGATGAAAAAGTTGTGCTGCACGAACCCAAACGCGGCCATTTGCCCTTCGTTCTCTGGAAACAGAATGACCCAAAAGGTGATCGCCGCCGCTCGCATCGGTGTGGGTATGGTCGCCGCGAAGAAGATGACGGGCAAGTAACCCAAGAGTGAGAGGAAGGACGCCTCCACACCGAACAGGGTCAATGCCGTGGTGTAGACCACCACCGCCGCCAGCAGTGCCGGCGAGCGCAACAGAAAGAACCACACGTAGTGTTTGAACGTGGCCATCTTGAACGCGTGGACAATCTTCCGGTTCCGCAACTGACTGGCAGGAAACAAGCTCCCTCGAAAATAGAGGAGCCACATGGCGAATACCACAGCGCCGCCCAAAGCGATAAAGGGGATGAG
>DQEK01000320.1 GCA_003533545.1 Acidobacteriota bacterium
CACGCCGCCGCGCGTGGTGACGACGCGCTTATTCTCTATTTGGTCGAGCAAGGCGGTGACGTCACCGTCGTCAGTCGGCGTGGGCAAACCACAGCCGACATGGCTAACGGCCCAGTGCAGCGGGTTTCACCAATCCCAGAAACCGTCGCGTTGCTCGAGAGTCTCGGTTCCAAGAACAACCAGAACTGCGTTTCCTGCTGAAGGGTCCGACGACGATGACCTACGTTACTGGGGTGGCGCTAATGGGCCTGGCCGGGGTTTACGTATCAGGGTACTTGGCGAGCGAGTAGCGTATGGAACGATTACGCGGCGATGTTGCGAGTGTCACGAGGGGCGCCCTCTTTCTCGTCGTGATGCAGTTGTCCGCTCCCGTCTCCGCACAAGACGCCCCGCCTTGGTTGCAGATGACCGTCGTCCAAGTCGACCCGACGCGACTCGACGAGTTCCTGGCCGCGCAAGGCGAGCTCTCGGCCCTTGAGCAGGAGGCGGGCCCTCCCTGGCGCAGCGTGAGTCGAACGGCCGTCTTCGGTGACACCTACCGGTTCATCATTACCACGCCGCTGCGGGCCTTCGCCGGCCTCGACCGTGCCGTCGAGGCTGACCCTGCCAGGAGCGCCATCATCAACCGAATTCGCAACGCCATTACGTCGCGACAGACCTATGCCATACGCGCTACGCCGACGATTGATAATCCGTTACCGGATGACGAGGCGCCGGCGCTGATGCTTATCCAGTTCGTCTCGGTGGTGCCAGGTCGCGAACAGGATTATCTGCGCGTAATGGCGAACGATGTGCTTCCGCATTTCGACGAGGCGGAGATGCACCACACAAGCGGTGCGCTGACGTTTGGTGGTGTAGGCGGCTACGTCCACATCTTCCACGTCCAGAACTTCGCTGCGCTTGACCAAGGATCGCCACTCGCGCGGGCTCTCGGGGCGGACGGCGCGCAGGAGGTGACGGCGAAACTGTCTGGGGTCGTCGCTCGGAGTGAACAATGGTTGGTCCGGCTGGTGTCCGAGCTGAGCTACGGACCTTGGTCCGAGCCTGACGCTGAGCCCTAGTCGGTTGGGTGTGCTGGATTTGGTCCAGACCCTCCCTCCACCACCGGTGGAGTGGGCGTTGCCGAGCCATTTCGGACGCGTTGGGAGTGCTCTTCTGGACCGCTCGGTAGCGTGCGACGCAGGGCGTCCGAGCGACCCCTCTCGCGGCCTGCGTAGCATGATTCTACAAAGCCACTTTTCGTCGGACTCCCAAGGCTCGACCTATGCAAATTGCAGTTACCGGAGCCAATAGCAGTGTGGGGAAGGTCTTATTGAGGCACGTGGCCGGGCAGAATGACTTTCTTGCCCGGGCGGGTGTTCGCACTTCAGAGGCTGTTGCAACGTTGCCGCGCTTTGCGACGATCACCCCCCGTGTGATTCGCTATGACGATAGGGACTCTCTGACGGCTCTACTCACCGGAGTGCGCTGTCTGGTACATCTCGCCGGGATTCTCATTGAAACCAAACACTCCAACTATCAGACAGCTAATGTGGACGCGACGCGGGCAGTTGTCGATGTCTGCCGAGACGCCAACGTGGAACACATCGTGTTCATTAGTGTCCTTGGCGCCGACAGCCACTCTGGGAATCGCTACTACCGCTCAAAAGGGGTTGCCGAACAGATCGTCACGCAATCCGGCATATCCGCCACCATCATCCGTACGCCTATCCTATTAGGCCCTGGCACCGCCGGGGCACGCGCACTCGTGAGTATGGCATCGCGGCCGACGGTGAAAGTGCTGGGGGGTGGGCGTCATGCGCTACGCCCGTTAGATGTGGACGACCTCAGCGACGCGATTCTCTACAGCTGTCGAGCTAGGGCGGACGGCGTGGCAGTCCACGAACTCGTCGGGCCGGAGCCCACGACCCATCGCGATTTGATCACCACAACCGGGCGGCTGATGGGCCACACTGTCTCGGTGGCCGCTATCCCCGTTTGGACTGCCAAGTTAGGTTCCACTCTGGCCGGTTGGACCCGACGGGGTGGCATGACACCGACGGTGATCGACGTGATCACCGCTAACGAAGTCGTGCGGACGAACGCAGACGCCGACCTCGGAGTGAGTCTCACGCCGCTCTTGGTGACATTAACGAAACTCTTACCGGAAAAGACTGCCACCAGTGACTGAATCCACGACCCAATCGGATGTGGCCCCTCGCTCAAGCGTGCCGAGCCGTATTCTCCTCTTGGGGGTCACCCTGGGGTGTTTCGCTTACCTGTACTACCGGCTGGACGGTGCCGCTGCTCGCGAGGGTTTGTCACTTGTCGAGTACATGCGGCAGGTGTTTGCGAACGTGAGGTGGCTTCCCTGGCTGGCACTGATGATGGTGTATTCCGGTTTCTATTTCACTGTCGACACGCTGGTGGTGACGAAGGCTCTCAACTGGTTCGTCAAGCCCATTCGCTACCGGGACATTCTGCCGATTCGTGCGAGCGCCTACATCATCTCTATTTTCAACGAACAGATAGGCAAAGGCGCGATGGCCCTTTACTTGAACAAGCGTGATCAGGTGCCGGGATGGGAAGTGGCGTCGGTGATG
>DQEK01000094.1 GCA_003533545.1 Acidobacteriota bacterium
TGTGAGTCAGTGTGTCAGTACGCAAGGGGGCACTGGGGTGCGGTGGGCGCCAAGCGGTCCTTTAGAACGACGCACCTGTTTGTTCTGAGCGCGCAGTACGCCACTATAGTTTCTGCCCGATGGCGGCGTAGTCGAGGAACGTGAACAGCAGTGTGTTGATCTTTTCGACGTTGGCGTTGAACGTGGTGACCAGTGTCGCGAGCGCTGGTGGTGTTTCCTCGGGCAATTCGACTGACTGTAGTTTGGCGGCATCATCGGCGGGCGAGCTATATTGCAGCTCGAGTCGCTGAAAGCCGCTGGCTTCAAGGAGGAAACGCAGTGTCGCCGGAGGCACTGGTCGCTCGTGTGTGATGTCTTGCAGGTACGGCCCGAAGAACGCCGACCAGGAGTCGACGTTGAGGGTTTCGAGAATGATCGTCGAACCGGGCCGCAGTTTGAGATAGGCCTGCTCGATAAATGCGAGCAGGTAGTCAGACGGAAAGTGCTCAACCACCTGGGTGGCGATTAAACCGCCGATTGAGTTGTCCGGCAGTGAGCGGAGGTGACTGATCGCATCCCCTTCGCTGACATCGAGACCCCGGTCGCGGCAGATTGCGACCATTTCGCGGTTGGCATCAAGCCCCCGCCCCGTCACGCCGCGTTCCCGTAACATCCTGAGAAACTCTCCTCGACCGCAGCCCACGTCTAACACGTCTGAGGCACCGTCGAATCGGCTGCAGTAACCTTCAAGGCGACGCGCGATATCAGCTTCGCTGCCTCGGAACGCCTGTTCAAACCCAACATACTTGTAGGCATCGAGTGGGCTGTTCGTCGCGGCGGCCTCTGTGGTGCCATGAGGTGTGTCTCTTGTCGCGTCGCCTGGAGACGCCTCGACTAAACGCTCTAGTTCGCGCTTCATCGCGATTTGTCGCTGTTGTAACAACCCGATCGTTCGTTCAAGCAGCCGGACCGGATTTTCGTTAACTCGGCGAATCAGTCCGGTCGTTTCGCGGTCCTTAGTGTCGACGTAGGGTGTTATTTGCTGGGCCCAGACAACCAGTTTGGATTGGAACGTCCGCATCGCCGCGAGTTCGTCTCCCAGCAGGGTCAATGTTGTCTCGATCGCATCGGCGGTTTGCCGCTGGACACTGGCCGCCTGGGTTAGGTGGGTGATCAGGGCTTGGTTGATCTGTTCCTGTCTGACGAGTGGCGGAGCCAGCATTGACCAAACCAAGCGCCGCGCCCACCCGCGCCATCCGCCGCCTAGGTCGGGTTGCGTTGCGGATTGGTTAGTCAGGCGCCGTAATGAGTCAAGCTCATCGGTATCGAGCGGTGGTGGAGGTTGCGGAATCTCGGGAATCGCCCGGATGGCTCGGTCGAGCGCGGTTAACGCCGCGTTGTACTGACGGTCTGCGGCGTCACGTTCGTGACCTAGACGACTCAAGTCTGCGGCGCTCAAAGTTCGATCGTTCATGGGGAGGTCCCCGCAAGGACTCCGGTGAGTGTCGGTCAGATCCCCGTGACCAGTCCTTCGGATGGGCTGCTGGCGCTGGCGTATCGACGTCTCTGAATGCGCCCGGCCAGAAATGCCCGACGTCCGGCGATCACCGCCAATTTCATTGCCTCGGCCATGGCGACCGGGTCCTGCGCGCCCGCGATGGCGGTGTTCATGAGCACACCGTCCACTCCTAGTTCCATCGCCACGGCAGCATCCGATGCGGTGCCGACTCCGGCGTCGACGATCACTGGAACTCGGGCGAACTCCTTGATGATTTGGATGTTGTTGACGTTCTGGATGCCAAGGCCCGAACCGATCGGTGCGCCGAGCGGCATCACCGCGGCCGCGCCGGCGTCTTCCAATTTTCGGCAGACCACTGGGTCGTCGTTGGTGTACGGCAGCACCACGAAGCCTTCTTTGACCAGCACACGCGTCGCTTCGAGTAGCCCCTCGTTGTCTGGGAACAACGTGGTTTCATCGCCGATCACCTCGAGCTTTACCCATTCTGATAGCCCGACCTCGCGGCCGAGCCGTGCCGTACGGATGGCCTCCTCAGCGGTGTAGCAGCCAGCGGTGTTCGGTAGCAGCGAATACTTCGCGAGATCAATGTAGTCGAGTAGCGACTCTTGGGTGCGGTCAGTGACGTTCACCCGACGCACCGCGACGGTGACCAGTTCGGTCCCAGACGCCGTGTGAGCACTTTGCATCACTTCGTTCGACGAATACTTGCCGGTGCCGACGATGAGGCGGGACGAGAAGGATTTTCCCGAGATAACGAGGGAATCACTGTCCATGAGGTTCGCGTCGGAGGGCGACCGTGGAATTCAGCCCCCGCCAACGAAGTTAACGATTTCCACTGTGTCGCCAGACCCGACGATTGCGGAGTCGAAGGCCGCCCGTTTTACGAGGGTGAAATTGTGCTCGACGGCCACCTGGCGGCGATCGATGTCGAGCGTAGCCAGTAGACGACCAATGGTCATTGGCGGGTTGAGGTCGTATGGGTCTCCGTTCAGAGTGATGCGCACGGTTCCGCTTGGTGCCAACCTGCCGAGTGCCGATTCAGACACGCCATAACTCCCGCTGGAGCGTATCCCGCTGGGGAATGCAAGTCAAGGGTAAGCAATTGTACGATCAGGAGTTACGACGATTGCGTCGATTTTTATCGCTGTAAATTGACTTGAGCCGCGCAGCTCTTGTACGATGCCGGGAGCGCTGGATGTTTGCTGCCGGTGCGCCGTCGCGTCTTCTGCGGCGATTTTTTTTGACTGAGCTTGAGATATTTTTCACAAGCTCATTGGATGCGTCAAAGGGTGCCTCCCGTTCGGTAACAAGATGGGGCTTCACACCATTCGGAAGGGATTGCGGGTTCCCATCAAGGGCGAGCCCGAGCAGGCCATCGTTTCGGCCCCTATGGTTGGTCGAGTGGCACTGCTAGCGGATGACTACGTCGGCCTCCGTCCGACCATGCACGTCGCTGTCGGCGACGACGTGCGACGCGGCCAGCTGCTGTTTGAGGACAAGAAGCGTCCGGGCGTACGCTTCACAGCTCCTGGCTCAGGCCGGGTCTCGGTGATTCATCGTGGCGACCGGCGGCGTTTCGAGTCGCTGGTGATCGAGCTCAGCCGAAGTGATCGCGAAGGCCGAGGCGACGCGGTGGCGTTTGGGACATTCAGTGGGCGGCACCCGAGTGAAGTTAGCGGCGACGATGTGCGGGCACTGCTGGTGGAATCGGGCTTGTGGGTTTCGCTGCGCGCGCGGCCATTCTGCCGGGTGGCTGACCCGAACACGCGGCCGCGCGCCATTTTCGTTACCGCCATTGATACCGAGCCCCTAGCGCCCGATGTCGACGTGGTGCTGGAGGGAACGCACAGGGCGTTTGAGCGAGGCGTGGTGGCACTCTCACGGTTGACCGACGGCCCGGTCCATATTTGTACGGCGCCGGATAGCCGCGTGCCAACGTCTGGTGGCGACCGGGTGAGGCACCACGAGTTTTCCGGCCCGCATCCCGCGGGGACCGTCGGTCTGCACATCCACTTGATCAGCCCGGTAGACAGGGATGCGCTCGTGTGGCACGTCGGCTATCAGGATGTCGTTGCCATCGGCCGGCTATTCGCGACCGGCGAGCTGAATGTCGAGCGCGTAACCTCCCTTGCTGGCCCGGTCCAACCGCGTCCCCGGTTGTTGCGCACC
>DQEK01000322.1 GCA_003533545.1 Acidobacteriota bacterium
CCATCCGGCACGACGAACTCCGGCGGCGGCGGACGGTGAATTCGCGAGGCTCGTAGCGTGCTTCGCCCACAGATCGATGAGTGCCTGATGTCTTTCAACTGTAGCCCGGCGTGGACCGACCACCCGCCAAAGGAGAGTAACGATGTTGCAGAAATTGTCGCTGTGCGTGGTCCTGATTGCCATCACCGCCCTTGCATGGCCGGGGAACGCCTTGGCTCAGTTGTCCGACACAGAAGCTTGGGCCTCCCACCTATCGAACACTTATCGCGTCGTGCCCAATGTGACTTACGGAACGGCCAATAACAGAGAGAACAAGGTCGATCTCTACCTACCGCGTGGCGTCGACGGCCCAGTGCCGGTGCTGATGTACATCCATGGTGGCGGCTGGGTTGGCGGTTCGAAGGAAGGTAACGTGCTGCGGTTACTGCCGTGGCTCGAGCGTGGCTGGGCCGTGGTCAACGTGCAGTATCGGCTAGGCGCCGTCTCACTGGCGCCAGCGGCCGTCGAGGACTGCCTGTGCGCGCTTCGCTGGGTCATTCGGAATGCCGAACGGTACGACATAGACACGTCGCGTATCGTCACTACGGGGAACTCGGCGGGGGGGCACCTGGCTCTAACGACCGGCATGGTCCCGGCTGCAGCCGGGCTCGATCGGCAGTGTCCCGGGAACGAGGAGCTGGCCGTGGCGGCGATCATCAATTGGTATGGCATTACCGACGTGGGAGATCTCCTCGACGGGCCCAATACGAAGAGCTATGCGGTGCAGTGGATGGGGAGTATGCCTGACCGCCATGAGATTGCCGAGCGCGTGTCTCCGCTGACGTATGTGCGATCCGGACTGCCGCCTATTCTGTCGATTCATGGAGACGCCGATCCGACCGTGCCATACCAGCATGGCGTTCAGCTTCACGAGGAGTTGTCCAGGGTCGGTGTGACCAACCAGCTGCACACCGTGCCGGGTGGGAGACATGGCGGTTTCAATCGTGATGAGACGGTGGCCATATTCGAGACTATCGACCGGTTTCTGGTCACGAACGGCTTGGCGGCCGCTGGTTCGCGGGAGACGACAGGGGGACAGTGAGGGTGACCTCCTTGGGACTCCAAGACGCAGGACGCAGCCGCCACGAGGTCCGTGTGGTGCTTTTGGCGGTCGCTGTCGGCTGGCTGGCCGCGGGGTCAGCGTCGGCTCAGGGCTTGGGTCCCCTGGTGGAAGCGTTCTGGGCCGCCGGGTCGGTCGACGAGATTGACGAGGCGGTCCAGACGGTCCTCGCACTTGACCCCGAGATCGGACCGCTCTTTACCCGCGTGCGGGCCGGGTCGTCCTACGATTCCAACGCGTTGCGAGGGCGCCAGTTCTTGACCCGCGCGAACACCGACGGTGTCACGTTTCGCTACGAGGCCTATATCCCAGAGAACTACGACCCCACCCGACGCTATCCGGTGCGCATGTATCTGCACGGTGGCGTGTCCAGGCCCCGGCGTGACGAGCCGCCGTTCTGGCGGAACGCTGAGCCTTATCTGCGCGACGACACCATCGTTGTGTTTCCCGAATCGTGGGGTGAGGCGATGTGGTGGCAGGCCAACCAGATCGAGAACCTGGGCGGGATGCTGAATGACCTCAAGGCCCGCTACAACATTGACGAGAATGCTGTGTATCTAATGGGGGTGTCTGACGGTGCTACCGGAGCCTTCTACCACGCGTTCAAGGCGCCGACCCCTTGGGCGGGGTTCCTGTCATTCAACGGGCACCCGGTGGTCTTGGCCAATCCGTCGACTGGGGCCGACGGGCAGATGTATGTAACGAATCTGCGCAACAAGCCGTTCTTCGCGGTCAATGGTGGACAGGACCGGCTTTACCCGATCAGTTCGGTGCTGCCGTTCTTCCAACTGTTCGTCGATGCTGGCATCTCCTTAGACTTCCGGCCAAAGCCGGAGGCGGGCCACAACATGCAATGGTGGCCGGAGGAGACCGATACCGTTGACCAGTTCATTCTCACCCGCAAGCGGGTTCCTCTACCTGACCGCCTTGTCTGGGAGACTGAGTCGACGGAGCGTTTCAATCGTGCCCACTGGCTGGTCATCACCGAGTTGGGGACCGTGGAGGGGGAGAATGACTTTGCCGACGACGAGTTCAACCAGATCCAGCCAGCGCCATCCGGAGTACCGATCGGTTTCAACACAATCGGTGTGCTAGACACTGGTGGCATCCAGCTGATCGACATCATCCAAGGGTCGATGGCCGAGGTGGCTGGCGTGCAGCCTGGCGACGTGTTGGTGGAGATGAACGACCGTCCTGTCGCGAATGTGGAGGACCTACGTGACGCGGTGCAGGCGTCCCGCGACGAGCCGGGAATGTCCGTGAGTGTGATGCGAGACGGTGCGCGGCTGTCGTTTACTTTGGTGCCTCCAGACACCGTGCCGGCGCCACCGCCCAGTGAGGCGTTTCCGCTGCCCGAGCTGTCTGGCCGCGTACAGCTCCTGCGTGACGACAATCACATCGACGTGGTGACCCGTGGTGTTCGTCGTTACGCGTTGTTACTGTCACCCGAGCAGTTCGACTTTACCCAATCGTTCAGGGTCACTACCAACGGTCGCGTTTCGTTCGAAGGCATGGTGGAGCCAAGTCCTGAGACGCTGCTGCGGTGGGCGGCTCGCGATCGCGACCGGACGATGCTCTTTGGTGCACAGCTTGATATCGAGGTAGAAGCACCCTAAACCGCGCCTCTTTGCCCCACGGGGTTTCGTTTGACTGACGGGGACAGGTTCCGCGCGAGACTGTGTCGATGGCGGCCCCGCTGGTGAAGCTCTGCATCGTCGCTAACGTGGCAGACGCTCACCTGCTGACGGCGTTGCTCGAACAGGAGGGGATTGCGGCGGTCGTCCGCGGCGACGGATTCGTGCCGTTGCAGGGCGGTTCTCTCTTTCGGATGGAGACGCGGCCCTCGGTATGGGTTCTGGATGACGACAGCCTGGAGCGGGCCAAGGAGCTGGCGGAAGAGTTCGGTCAGGAGGCGGGCGGTGCAGACGCACCCAGCTGGCGCTGCCGGTGCGGCGAGACCAGCGAAGCGCAGTTCAGCGAGTGCTGGAATTGCGGTCGGCCAAAACCCCCGGTCCCGAGTGCTGCCTAGCGCCGGCCTTTTGGTATTACTCCGGAGGGGGCGACTGCTCTCCCGTGGACAAAACGGTCTTATACTCGCCTGACCTTCAACCAGTCATTGTGCTGCTTATCTCCCATGGCCAACCATAATTCCGGTCTCGCTTGGAGCCGACGACGCGTCCTCGCCTCACTGTTTGGGGTAGGCGCGGTCGCTCCATTCTTTCGGGGGGGGCGTGACGGACCCGGCGACTCGGTGTTGCTGCGTTACACGGCACATGTTCCCAACTCCCACGGGCTCTACCGCGAGGTCTTCGTGCCCTGGGTGGAGATGGTGGTGGCGCAAACGGAGGGACGGATTCGTTGGGAGCACTATGTTGATGGATTGCTGCACGGGCCGCTCGACGGCTTCAAGGCCGTGGCTACGGACATCACCGACTACACGCACGCGTACGCTACGTACCAGCCGGGAAGCTTCCACCTGACCCACGGGCTCCAATTGCCGTTCCTCTTCGCTAACTCGGGCGTGGCGGCACTGGTCGCTGAGGAGCTGTACCCGGAGTATCTAAAGGGCGAGTACGAGCGAATGAATGTCTACCTGGCGCACTGTGACTCGACAACCGCCTACGACATCCTGTCGAAAACGCCAATTCGGGTGCCCTCGGACATTCGCGGGCTGAAGGTTCGCTCGACAGGTGGGCTCATGGCCGAGATTCTCCGGCAAGTTGATGCCGTTCCCGTCGTGCTGGCCGCGGCCGAAACCTACACAGCGTTTCAGAGAGGCATCATTGACGCGGTCGCGGTGGGAGCACCCGACATGGCGGCCTATCGACTTTACGAGATCGGTAACTACTACCTGCCGATCCGACTCACGCACACCGTCATTCAGTACTGCCTGAACCCACGCACGTTTGATGGCCTGCCGATCGATCTTCGCGTGCCGCTCTACAATCTTTTCCGCTTACGGGGGCAGGTTGCTCACCAAAATTACTATGGCGGCGAGGCGCTGGAGAGCGCCATCGAGACACTCACGGACGCGGGCGTCGAGCGGCTCGACCCTACGCCGGCCGAACGCCAGCGGTGGGTGGATGCGGTCCGGCCTCTGGAGCGCCGTTTTGTCGAGGAGAACGAGAGCCGCGGTCTTCCCGCGGCTGCCTTTGTGCGCGAGGCGAGAGAGCGCGCCGCCCGGTACGAGGAATGGACTGACCAGGAACTTTGGGACCACGTGTCTGCGCGCCCCGTGCAGGGCATCATCACGTTGTGAGCGCCAGCGAGAGTCTAGGAGGGAGGAAACATGACTGCGATGCTGGCCTGGTTCGACCTGGCAGCTGAGTGCGTTGACCGCTGGTCGGAGAGGGCATCGCATGAGCTATTCCGGCTGGGCGTCTATGTGACGATGCCTGCGCTCGTCGCGCTGGTCACACTCGACGTGGCCCTCCGTTACGTGTTCAACGCGCCGCTGCAGTGGGGTCGTGATGCCAATGGGTTGCTCCTGTTGATGACGCTTTTCTGCGCGCTTCCACATGCCTGGGACCGCGCGTATCACATTCGGATGGAGGTCTTTTACATTCGCCTGCCCGATGCCGGTAGACGTGGAGTCGACGTGCTCGCTTCGGTCGCTGCCGTCGTTGTTTTCGGGTTCATGGGCGTACAAGGGGCACGCTTTGTCCCCTTCATGTTCGGGACGGGGGAGACGGGCGAAGACCTCAGCTTGCCGTTGTGGCCCTTCATGGGTTTTCTGTCGATGTGCGCGTTCGTTCTGGTCGCGCGGGTGTTCGCGAATCCAGCGGCGATGGAGGGTCACCCGCAGTCCCCGACACGCCGGCAGGGTGTCGGGTCTGTCGGGGAACCCTTGGCTTCCGAAAGTGACCTGGCGCCCAGAGACGACATTGCCTCGTGAGTCTCACAGTTGTTGGACTCATCGGGATCGGTGCGATGCTCGTGCTCCTTATTCTGGGAGTGCCGATCGCCGTGGCGATGGCCGTTACCGGTGTCACCGGGCTCTGGCTTCTGGAGGGACCGGGCCCCGCTCTTGCACACACGCTGCTCGTTCCGTGGAACGAGGGACGCAGCTTTGTCCTCGTTACCATCCCTCTGTTTGTACTGATGGGGCAGCTCTTCTTTCAGACGGGACTCGCGTCGGACCTCTATCACGGCGTCCGCAGTTGGATTGGCAAGGTCCCGGGTGGGATGGCCATTACGTCAGTCGTCGCTTGTGGCGCGTTCGGTGCGGTCACGGGCTCCAGCATTGCGACCGTGGCGACGATGGGAACGATCGTCATGCCCGAGATGCGGCGCTACAACTACCATCCCCGCCTAGCAACCGGCGCACTTGCTGCGTCTGGGACGCTCGGCATCCTGATTCCTCCCAGTCTCATTTTTATTTTTTACGGGGTCATGACGGAGACGTCGATCGGCGCGCTCTTTATTGCCGGTATTGTTCCAGGGATTTTAACCGCGGCCATGTTCTCCGCGATCATCCTTGTTCGGTGCGTCTTCACGCCCACTTTGGGGCCGCCCGGACCAGGGGCGACGTGGCGCGAGCGAGGAGCCGCGACGGTGGGCCTCCTACCGATCCTGACGTTGTTTTTTCTGGTCATCGGTGGGATCTACGTGGGGATCTTCACTCCCACCGAGGCCGCCGGGGTCGGGTGCGCCGGCGTGTTGCTGATGGCGATGTTTCGGCGTCGGCTCACGACGGCGGCCATAGGTAAGGCTCTTGAGGAGACCGCCCTGGTGAGCGCGATGATTTTTGCCATCATCGTCGGCGGATATTTGGTAGCCCGCTTTCTGGCGGTTACTGGGCTCACTGAGCAGCTGGTGTCGGTCTTGGTCGGGATGGAGCTCGGGAGGGTGCCCTTCCTCATGCTGTTGGTAGTGCTCTACCTAGTGCTGGGTGCGATGGTCGACGTTTTTGGAATGCTGGTGCTGACGATCCCGTTTGTGATGCCTGTTGTCGGCGAACTGGGGATCGATCCGATCTGGTTCGGTGTCTTTGCGGTGATGATGGCGGAGCTCGCTCTCGTGACGCCACCGATCGGCGCCAACGTCTTCGTGATGCGGCGAACCGCGCCAGAAGTCCCTATGGGTGACATCTTCATGGGAGTGCTGCCCTTCGTGGTCGGCGAGTTGATTCTCATCGCGTTGATCATTGTTTTTCCGGAAATCGCCTTGTGGCTACCAGGGAGGATGGGCTAGTCGCGGTTGCAGAGCGCCGACCGGCGTGGATGACTGGTTGGCGGGGACCTTCTGATGGCCTACGGTTCGTGGGGCTTCACGACGGTTGTAGGCGCCACAGCTTTGCCTTCAGCGGTCTGCATTCGACGGTGCGACGTCGGCAAAGTGGTGGGTTGGTGCCAGGATTGCAGTCTACGGGCCTTCAATTTGCACCGTGACGCCCGCGTTCTGTTGTAGCCGGTCGAGCAGCGCCTCTCCCATCGCCGATGCCGGCGTGTGGATGCCTCCACTGGACGTGAGCGAATCCCGCGCAAGACATATGGCTGACTCCGCGAGCATCTTTGCGGTGGAACCGTAGCCCGGGTCACGATCGCCGGTGAGCCTGGCACGCAGCGTTTCGCTTGAGTCGCTCGGATGTTCGGCGAGTAAACGTACGTCCCAGTACCCTGCCTCTCTGACCCGCCTCGACGGGCCTTCGCCAGGAGCGGGCATGCGCGACGCTGCTGCGCGGCGCACCGGGCCGACCGTCATTGCTGCCATGCCGACGCGCAGCGCGGTGGCAAGTCCTAGGGCCTTCACGAACCCGAACGGGCCGCGGCCCATCAACATCGCCTCTTCGTAGCGGAAGTCCGGACCATACGCGTTCGCGAGGAGCGCGTTTGAGCGGCGTACCACGCGTGTGTCGACATTGGCCATGATGAAGGGGCCTGTCCATTGCCCGAAGTCTGCGTCCCAGGCGATGCGAAACGAATCAGGGTCGTCTGGTCCGTTACGCCGACCCCTAGGATTGATCGCATACGGGTCTTCGTTTCGTCGTCTGACTTCGGGGTCGCGGCTCTGCTCCTCGAGCATGTTGATGGCACTCGCGGCAGTGCCGCCGCTCGCGCCGCCCTTGAATCCAGCCACGCGGAGCTTGACGCGTTTTCCCGGTACGCCGTGACGCGCCTTCATTGCTTGCTGCACGAAGAACACACCGAGATCGGCGGGGATGCAATCGAAGCCGCACGCATGTACCATGCGTGCGCCGCTAGCCTGAGCTTGGTCTTGGTGCGCGTCAATCATCCGACCCATCCAGAACACTTCGCCCGTCAGATCGCAGTAGTGCGTTCCGGTCGCCGCACATGCGGCCACGAGCTCGGAACCATAAAGCGCGTAGGGACCCACTGTTGTGCAGGCAACGCGAGTGCGTTCGGCGAGCCCGCGCATGAACGTGGCGTCGGCCGCGTCTCCTACTATGAGTGGCAAACCAGATGCGTCCACGCCTGTTTCAGCGGTGAGCGCGTCTCGTACGGCGGAAAGTTTGGTTTCACTGCGTCCTCCGAGGGCCCAGGGAAACGAGGTGCCGTAGTGCTCAAGAATGTGCTGGGCGGTGAGCCGCCCGACAAATCCGGTGGCTCCCCAGACGACCACGTCAAAATCTCGTGTCTGCGTTTCCACGATGCCAACTAGTCTCGTTGAGCGGAGGTCGTGAGCGGGCACGTAGGTTGGCAACGAACCAGCTGTTCGGCGGTGATACTACCGCGGCAGGGGTCGACCCAGCTATCGACCTGTTTTGAACCCACAATGCAGTCTCTCGTTCCCTGAGTCAATGCGTCCTCGATAGTCCTGTGTGGTCTTCCTGCTGCGCTTGGCTCAGGGGGCCGCGTGGAGAGAGCCTTCGTAGGTAACCGTTTGGCCAGGCAGGATCAACACCTCGAAGTTCAGAGTGACGAAACCGGGTTGTCGAATCTCGATTTGATGTGGACCTTTTTCGAGTCGCAGACGTTGGAACACACCGTCGTAGTCGTTGACCAGTCCTGCGTAATAGCCGTCTACGAACACCTCGCCGAACCGCGGTTTCACCTTCAGCCGAAGGCTGCCCATGTAGTAGTGGTCATACACCGCCCGCGGGTGGGTATACGCGGGATAGCCGTAGTTGTCTCTGTAGTACCCGTTCCAGCAGGACACGTTGTAGCTTGGGACGAACCTACACCGCGCGGCAAAGGCGCCAGGTCCAAGCATGTAAGCATACGACCCGTAGCCGAGTCTGTTGCCGTAATAGTTTCGACCACGATATGGCGTGTAGACGCGACCGACGCGGCGACCAATTCCATAGTTGTTGATGACCAGGGGTGGCGAATCATATTTTCTTCGGCTGATCGCGTTGTCCACGCCGCCAAGCCTCCGCGGCCCTCGGTTTGCCTGACTCAAACGGTGCCGCGCTGGCCGCACGCCGTTGGTAGGGTCGGTTCTGACTGGTGGCGTGATTCGCCCGGGCGCGGTTGTGCGGGGGCGTGCCCTCCGCTGCGGGGGCCGCTGTGACGATACGGTCCTGTCGTTGCGACGGCGCAGTCGGTCTTGAGCCGCGGTTTCAGTCGGCATGGACCAAGCCGTGGTTAGAAGTGCACATAGGAACACCGAGGTTTTCCGAGTCATGGTGGTCTTCCTCCACGTTGGACGTTACGAACCGCGACGACAACCACCAACCACTACGGCACATTCCGTGCCAATTGTGGAACCCTGGAACCTCAGCAATAGGTGCTGCTGAGCGAACTCTACTCTGGCGAGTGTCCCTTTTAGTAGGCACCGATTGTCCGGTCTAGAGCACGGTGTCGTGGCGGTCCGGGGGATTTGGGAAGAGCGGTTTACACGAACTCTGACCGGAGGTCACAGGTGTCTACGGTGTCGTCAAGTAATACCCGCCAGGGAATCGGTCACTCGGCAAAGTCTTTGTCCTGGTCAGTGAGCATGTCACTTCTCCATTGGTCCGTCTTACCGAGCCAACGGGTCGACTCGTCCTCGGGTTGCGGGTGGCGATCAGCAGGCGGATCTGTCATCCTGTTCAGGTGAGCCGGCGCGATGAGGCGACGACGAAAGGAATAGCCAGTATGGGTTTCTGCGAGCACTGTGAAGGTCAGCGGTTCGACAGAGCGCAGGTTCTCCGTCAGTTACGGCAGACTCGCGCGCGACTCCGCGGGGAAGCTGAGTCCTGCACGGTCGATGAGGCCTTGCAGTTGGCTATTCAGTCCGTACGAGCGCTTGAGGTTCCCCATCTTGAGCCAATCGATGACTGGATGGAGGGGACAATTGAGGATCAGGTTATTCACTGATGACTTGGCCCGGTGAGGTTCCTTCACCTGGTTCCTGCAATTTCGACTACGACCCGGTAGAGATACTCAAGGAAGATCCCGAGCCCGTCGCTTGAGATCCGTTCATCGGTGCCGTGGACGCCGCTCAGGTCGTCTCGGATCATGCCGACGCCGTACGCCTGAACGCCCTTTGCCCGGAGCTGTGCTGAGTCGGTTGACGCTACGAGCATTGTCGGGAGCGTGATCGCGCGGGGAAACATGTCGCCCTGTACTCGTTCCAGCGTGAGGAACATCTCGCTGTCGAGGGGCGATGGTGTCGCCGCCGGCCGCATACTGGTCGGGCGGGTCACCTCGACGGCTGGGTCGTCGATGAGACCCCGCAGGGTGGCTAGAAAACGGTCAAGGTCTTCGTCTGGCAGTGCGCGAATGTCGAGCTCTGCCTCCGCATCGGCCGGAATCACGTTGCGGCGAAATCCTCCCGCGATGATGTTGGGCGAGATGCTTGTCCGGATCATCGAATTGACTCCGATATCAGACCTGCGAAGTTGGTCTTGAATCTGGGCACTGAGCCTCGGGTTCTCAAGGTTGCGATAGCGGAACGCGGCATCTGGCGGGCTGATGGTGGCGAGGCGTTCAAGGTAGGCCCGTGTCGTCTCATTCAGTCGCATCGGTGCCTGGTAGGCGCCCACCTTGGCGACCGCTGCTGAAAGATGGACGATGGGATTGTCCGGCCGTGGCGCTGAACCGTGACCGGCTACGCCCCGCGCAATTAGCCTGATCCCTCGCCAGGGCACCTTTTCGGTGGTGGCGATGCTGACGGTGTGGACTGACCCGTCGACCGCCGACATCCGTCCCCCCTCGTTGAGTGCGAATTCGGCGGCGATCTCGTCCCAGTGTTCCGAAACCATGAAGTCTATGCCGACCTCGGTAGTTCCCTCTTCGCCCGCTTCGGCCAGTAGGATGATGTCGCGGTCCAGTGGCACGTCCGCACGGTGCAGCATCAGCATTACCTGCACCATGGCCGCGAGTTGACCCTTGTCGTCAGACGCGCCGCGCCCGTACACGTGGCCGTTTCGGAGTTCCCCGCCGAATGGGTCGATTGTCCAATCGGTCCGCTCGACTCCGACCACATCCGTGTGCGCCATGAGTAGGAGGGGCCGTTTCGTGCCGTTGCCCTTCAGGCGCGCTACGAGATTGCCACGGCTGGGTTCCACCGCGAAGATCCTCGATGGGATATCAGCGGCGCTCAACACATCCCGTACATGCTCGGCCACGCGGGTCTCGTTTCCCGGCGGACTACTCGTGTCGATGCGAATCAGGGCTTGCAG